>JANLXV010000606.1:0-8522 GCA_031365305.1 Chitinophagaceae bacterium | reverse complement strand
TATAATTAATTGTAAATAATAATTAAACCTCGTTTTGAATATTATTTACAATTAATTATACTAATTTAATATAATTAATTATTATTTACAATTAATTATATTAAATTAGTATAAAATGTTATTATTCAGTTATATATTACTTTTTATTAAAGATAATTTTATTAGTTTTAATAAATATTTTTTTTGGTAGTGTTCTTAATTTATACTAAATAAAATAGCACTAAAATTGTTGTAAGCTAATGGCTTATTTATTACTAAATTGTATTATGAAAAAAATATTGCAGATGCTGTTTATAGTCATAATGACATGCCTCTTCTCCTGCTCTGCACCAAAAGAAATAGTATACAGACAGTACAAAAATTTAGCGATCGAGAAGTTGGGCTTTGGAAATTCCTTTGTAAGACTGGATCTTGAATATTATAACCCTAATAACTTCGGGCTTCAATTGCGGAGAACGGAACTTGATATTATGGTTAATGGGAATTACCTGGGTAGAAGTATATCTGATACTTTTGTCAACATTCCCAGAAGGGACACTTTCACTATACCGGTTAAGTTTGATGTCGACATGAAAAATTTGTTTAAAAATGCCCTTAGTACGCTTTCGGGAAATGAGGTGACCATAAAAATAACTGGTAAAATAAAACTTGGAAAGGCGAACGTATTTATGAGCATGCCTATAGACTATGAGGGCAGGCACAAGTTCTCTGTGTTTTAAATAAGATATCTCTATTTAGAGACGGGGGACTTACTAGCCGTTAAATGCCGGCAGGTTTTAGGGAGAGATTTGTAGGCATCGTCTGCAGTAACATCATCTGCATCGTACCCAAGATTTGCGAGGGATGTTTTAATATTTTCAATATTTGTTCTATCACTCATAAACGTAACCGCTACAGTATGTTTGTGATAATCAGCCTTTACGGCTGAAATACCAGGCTCTTTAAAAAGCCTCTGCTCTATTCTGTCTTTACACAACTGGCATTGAAGATTCGGCACCTGGATAACAGCCTTCTGAACAGCTTTTACCTGTGCCTGCGTGTTAAACGCAAATAAAAAAATTGCCAAAAGCGAAAAGAGAATGAATTTCATTGGTAAAATAATTGTGCCTTTAAAATTAGATATTAGAAAGCCATTTAGCAGGGTCGGCTTTCCACTTTAACAAAGTGTTTTCTACTTCTGCTGATATATAGCCCTTTTGTATAGCCGTTTGCAGCAGTGTATCATAATTAGTCAGTGAAATAAATTCTACATTTTCCTTTTTAAAAGTTTCTTCAGCAACCTGGAAGCCATAAGTGAAAATGGAAACCATGCCTGCAACCTGCAATCCTGCTTTTTTAAGCACCTTTACAACCTCAATACTGCTCATGCCTGTAGATACCAGATCTTCAACAATTACAACCTTCCGATTGTCTTCAAAAAAGCCTTCAATTTGGTTGCCAAGGCCATGCTCTTTTGGCTTTGGCCTTACATAAATATAAGGCAGCTTCAATTGATCTGCAGCCATAGCTCCCCATGCAATTCCTGCCGTTGCCACACCCGCCAGCAATTCTGCGTCAGGAAATTTTTCAAATATTACATTACACATTTCAGACTTAATAAAATCGCGGATGTAAGGAAAGCCAAGTACTTTTCTGTTGTCGCAATAGATGGGGCTTTTAATGCCGCTTGCCCAGGTAAAGGGTTCTGCAGGATTTAATTTAATTGCTTTTATTTGTAAGAGTTTCTCAGCTACAGCAACTTGATTGTTCATGTGGCTAAGATAATTCATTCATTGTCATCAATAATTAAGCGTAATGATCAGGAAAATATATTTTGGAGATAAACCAGTCTTTTTGTGTTCTAAAATAAATGCATCTGTTGAAGATGTTTTGCAAAGCCCGGGAACTGTGTATATTGATGAGATTACGACATCAACAATACATAATATTGTGAACCAGGTTGATCATCCAACTTTTGAAGCCGTAGTTATCTTCAGCCTTGATTTTGCCAAGCTAAAAACTTTGTTTTATGAAGATTTTAAAATAGTTAAAGCTGGTGGAGGGTTAGTAAAAAATGAAACAGGCAAAGTAATTTTTATTTTTAGAAAAGGTTTTTGGGATTTGCCTAAAGGGAAAAAAGATGCCGGAGAAAAGTATAGGCAATGTGCACAACGTGAAGTGGAAGAAGAGACGGGATTGACTAATGTAAAAACCGGTAAGAAAATATGTACCACTTATCACACCTACATTGAAAATAACCGTAAAATCTTAAAGAAAACCCGCTGGTATATTATGAGTGCAAGCAGTTCGCAACCTTTAACCCCGCAGGAAGAGGAAGGCATTCAGGAGATAGAGTGGGTAGATAAAAATAGTATACAGGAAAAATTAAAAAAAAGTTACCCGTTGATCAACGATGTACTCACCGGCGGGGGTATTATTACTGAGCAGTAAATTGTTTCTTATCTGTAATAGCTACGGTTAACCTGCTTACGCAAATTAATTTACCGGATTCGTCATGAATTTTAATATCCCAAACATGAGTGGTGCGGCCGAGATGCAGTGGCGAAGCCGTTGCAATTACAAAACCATCTTTGGCGCCTTTTACATGGTTGGCGTTGATCTCAATGCCCACACAAGCCAATTTTTGCGTATCAATAACCAGGGCCGATGCTACACTGCCAACAGTTTCTGCAAGCGCACAGGATGCGCCGCCGTGCAGTAAACCGTAAGGCTGCTTTGTTTTATCATTCACCGGCATTTTTAATTTTAGAAAATCATCTCCAATAGCTACCCATTCCATTTCAAGATGGGAGGCCAATGTGTTATGCCTCAAAGAATGTAAATCTTCAACGGTAATATTTTTATTAAACCAAATGGACATCAGGCTAAAGAATTGATTACTTCTTTTGGAACAAACTGGGTGACATTGCCACCATTTCTTAATACATCTCTTACAAGCGTAGAAGCCACTGAAGTATATTGTGGCAGGCAGGTTAAAAATATTGTTTCAATGTTATGATCCAGGCTGCGGTTCATATCCGCAATAGCCTTTTCATATTCAAAATCGTTCACATAACGAATGCCTCTTAAAATAAATGTGGCGTTATTTTGTTTGCAACATTCAACCGTTAAACCATCATAAGCAAGCGCTGTAACCTTCGGCTCATCTTTATAAATTTCACGCAGCCAGCCCAATCTTTTTTCTTCTGAAAACATGGGTAGTTTATTTACGTTTCTACCTATGCCAATGATCAGCTTATCAAACAAAGGCAGCACACGATTAATAATATCAGTATGCCCAAGCGTAACAGGATCAAACGTTCCGGGGAAAAGGCAAATTCGCATAGTATCTATTTAGTGGGCTAACTTTTTCCTGAAAGTAAGTATAAAACAGCCATCCTCACGGCCACGCCATTTTCTACCTGTTGAAGAATAATAGATTGTTTTGAATCAGCTACATCACTGTCAATCTCCACGCCACGGTTTATCGGGCCCGGATGCATAATAACTATCTCTTTATTTAAGCTGTTGAGAAGCGCCTTATTGATGCCGTATGCAATGCTATATTCTCTTAATGATGAAAACAGCACCTGGTTTTGTCTTTCCAATTGTATGCGAAGAATATTGGCTACATCACACCATTCCAATGCCTTTCTTAAATTGTATTCTACTTTAAGATCAAAAGCTTCTGATAAATATTTCGGAATTAACGTTGGTGGTCCGCAAACCATCACCTCCGCTCCTACTTTTTTTAAAAGATGAATATTACTCAAGGCCACCCTCGAGTGCATGATGTCACCAACGATCACAATTTTTTTACCTGCTAAGGAACCCAGCTTTTCCTTTATAGAAAAGGCATCAAGTAAGGCCTGCGTAGGATGTTCGTTAATGCCATCACCGGCATTTATAATTGAGGCTGAAATATGTTTTGATAAAAAGTGAGGTGCACCACTGGCGCTATGCCGCATTACAACCATATCAACTTTCATTGAAAGGATATTGTTTACAGTATCAAGTAAGGTTTCACCTTTTGATATAGATGAAGCAGAGGCGGAAAAATTTATCGTATCGGCACTCAATCTTTTTTCAGCCAGTTCAAAACTTATTCTTGTACGGGTAGAATTTTCGTAAAAAAGATTTGCGATAGTTGTATCTCTTAGCGACGGCACCTTCTTAATAGGTCTTTGAAGTACCTCTTTAAATTGTTGCGCTGTTGAAAGAATCAGGTTAATGTCGGCTTCGGTGATGTTTTTAATGCCCAGGAGAGGATTGGTAGATAGTTGCATTAAAAATCAAAATTAAGGCAATTCATTAATACAGGATGACTTCTTCTTTTTCCCACTCCACCTTCACTTTTTGCGACACCAGCGAATCAATAGATTTGCCTGAATAGTCAGGCTGAATGGGCAATTGCCTGCTGAATTTCCTGTTGATCAACACACATAATTCAACTTTTTGCGGCCGTCCGAAATCAATAAGGGCATCAAGCGCTGCACGAATGCTGCGGCCTGTATACAACACATCATCAATCAGCACAACATTTTTATCTTCTATAGAAAATAAGATGTCGGTCTTTTTAGGTGCATGTAAAGATTTGCGCAGATCATCTCTGTAAAAAGTAATATCCATTCTTCCATAATTAATATTTTTACCAGGAAGAATATTTTTCAGATCCGCATACATTTTATCAGCCAGCAACACACCTCTGGGCTGCATGCCGATCAATACCGTGTTTTCAAAATCACCATGATTTTCCACTAACTGGTAACTCAACCTTTGAATAGTTAATGCCAACTGCTTTTTATCAAGAATTACTTTCATGTAGAAAAGTTATTGGCTTTCAGGTTGCATGAACGGGTATTTATAATCAACCGGCGGATTGAAAGCCTCTTTAATAGTTCTGGCACTTAACCACCGGTATAAATTTAATATACTTCCGGCTTTATCATTTGTACCGCTGCCTCTTGCGCCACCAAATGGCTGCTGACCCACAACTGCGCCGGTAGGTTTATCGTTGATGTAAAAGTTGCCGGCACTAAACCGCAGCTTATTAACCGCAAGTTCTATAGCCTGCCTGTCCTGTGAAATAACGGCTCCCGTTAACGCATAATTAGAAGTACTGTCTACCACATCTAATGTTTCTTCAAATTTGTTTTCATCATATACATATATGGTAAGTACCGGCCCGAATAATTCTTCACACATGGTTACATACTTCGGATCTGTTGTTTCGATAACTGTAGGCTCAATAAAATAACCATCAGTTTTATCGCATTTCCCCCCAACAATAATTTTTGCAGAAGCGTTGTTTTTTACGTCATCAATATATTTAGAGAGCTTATCGAAGCTGGCTTCATCAATAACAGCGGTAATAAAGTTTTCAAAGTTTTCAACCGTGCCCATCTTCATACTTTGCAAAGTTGAAACCAATTTGTCTTTTATTTCACCGGCGATATTTGATGGCAGATAGGCCCTTGATGCCGCAGAACATTTTTGTCCCTGGTATTCAAAAGCGCCACGTGATACAGCTGTTACAACCACATCAACATTTGCAGATGGATGTGCGATAACAAAATCTTTACCGCCTGTTTCTCCTACTATTCTCGGATAAGATTTATAGTTACCTATATTTTCACCAACTGTTTTCCACATGCCATTGAAAACACCTGTGCTGCCGGTAAAATGTACACCGGCAAAATCTTTATGTGAAAAACAAATCTTCCCAAGTTCAGGACCGTCTACATAAATTAAATTAATTACACCGCCGGGTAAGCCAGCTTCTATTAAAACCTTCATAAACATTTGTGCGCTGAAGACTTGGGTATTGGCGCATTTCCACACAACAGTATTACCGCACATGGCTGCCGATGTTGGAAGATTGCCGCCAATGGCTGTGAAATTAAACGGCGTAACTGCAAGCACAAATCCTTCAAGAGGACGATATTCCATCCTGTTATTCATACCTGCACCACTAATCGGTTGCTGCTTATATATCTCACTTAAAAAATGCACATTAAAACGTAAAAAATCTATCAGCTCACAGGCGCTGTCAATTTCTGCCTGCATGGCATTTTTGCTTTGGCCAAGCATGGTTGTCGCATTAATGTATGGCCGGTATTTGGTTGCCAGCAGATCTGCGGCTTTTAAAAAAATGGTTGCCCTGTTTTCCCAGGTTAGAGCATTCCATTCAGCTTTTGCTGAAAGCGCTGAAGTAATAGCATTTTCAATATGAGTAGCATTGCCGTAATTGAAGTGACCAAGCAAATGATTTTTTTCATGCGGTGGTCTTAATTCTTTTTTGTGATCCGTTCTTATTTCCTCACCGCCAATAAACATGGGTACATCAGCAACTTCACTTTTTAACTTCGCTATAGCCTCTTTCAACACCTTTCGTTCACTGGTTCCTGGTGCATAAGACAACACCGGTTCATTCACTGGCAAGGGATAATCAAAATTTCCAAAATGCATATAAATAATTTTAAATGAATAATGATTAATGAATCGATAATAATTCAATGCACAAATCTTCAATATTCAATGTTCAATATTCAATGAATACATGCCTAAGTGACCATTGACTTAATGACCAATGACTGATGACAAATGACCAATGACCTAATGACCATGCACTACGCATTTTCTTTTTCCATCATCAGGTAAGCCTTAATAAACCTATCGAGTTCCCCATCCATAACAGGGCCAACATTGCCAACTTCAAAATCAGTCCGATGATCTTTGATCATCTTATAAGGATGAAAAACATAACTCCTTATCTGGCTGCCCCACTCTATTTTCTTTTTGCCGGCATTAGAAATGTCCAATACATCCTGGCGCCTGCGCATCTCTTCTTCATACAACCTGCTCTTAAGCATGGTCATAGCCTTTTCCCGGTTCTCGCCTTGTGTGCGTGCCTGCTGGCATTCTACTATGATGCCTGAAGGCTTATGCGTAAGCCGTACTGCTGTTTCAACTTTGTTTACATTCTGTCCGCCGCTGCCACCACTTCTAAAGAAGGCCCATTCAACATCTGCAGCGTTAACCTGTATATCCACGGTATCATCAACAAGCGGGTAAACATATACACTTGCAAAAGAGGTGTGCCGCCTGGCATTGCTGTCAAATGGTGAAATACGAACTAACCGGTGTACGCCGCTTTCAGCTTTCAAAAAACCATAAGCAAAAGGCCCATCAAATTGAAGCGTGGCACTTTTTATACCTGCGCCATCGCCTGCCTGGTAATCGAGTTCGGTAACAGACCAGCCCTGCTTTTCGCCATACATCCTGTACATTCTTAAAAGCATTTCGGCCCAATCCTGGCTTTCAGTTCCACCGGCACCGCTATTGATCTGTAAAATAGCGGGCATTTCATCTTCAGGCTTGTTGAGTGTACTTTTAAACTCGGCTTCATCAATGGCATCAATCGCTTTGCCATAAGTTTCTTTTACTTCTTCTTCGTTAGCTTCACCTTCTTTCCAAAACTCAAATAAAACGCCAAAGTCATCAATCAGTAATTCAACAGTATTATACATGTTAACCCAATACTCATTAACCTTTGATTCTTTTATTATGGCTGTGGCTCTCTGGTTATCATTCCAGAAGCCCGGCGAAAGAGAAAGTTGTTTATCATTTTCTATTTTAGATTGACGATTCTCAACGTCAAAGAAACCTCCTCAAAACCAAAAGGCGGTCTCTCATATCTTTTAATTGCTCTGCTGTCATAGGGCGCAAAGATAGAACTTGGAGGAAGCAGAAAGTAATTATGAAAAAGTAAAAAGTAAAAAAGATTATCGTACCTCTGTGCATCAACTCTTTGCTTTTTACTTTTTAACCTATATCATCAGATTATCAACTTTTGACTTTTTCCCTTTAACTTTTTGAGTTACCAGTCGAAGGCTATCAACTTTCTAATTTTTAATTTTTAATTTTTATTTAACCTTCAATCTCTTTAAGTAAATCATCAACATCAAGCGCCTGCGTATACATGTCCAGTGCGCCATCAGCTTTTTTAGGCCAGTCTTCTTTGGGCCTGTCCCAATACAGCTCAACACCGTTTTGATCAGGATCATTTAAATACAAGGCTTCCGACACACCATGATCAGCCGAACCCGTAATTGGATAGCCGGCATCTATCAATCTTTTATAAGCTATGGCTAAATCTCTACGGGTTGGATACACAATGGCTGTGTGAAATAAACCGGCAGAATGTAAAGGTGCCGGCGGCGCATTCTTACTATACCAGGTATTTATACCAATATGATGATGATACCCGCCTGCAGAAATAAAAGCTGCTTCTGAGCCATACATTACCTGCAATTCAAAACCTAAGATGTCGCAATAAAATGCCATTGCTCTTTCGAGCGAAGCAACTTTTAAATGTACGTGGCCGATGCGTGTTCCCCCGGGAATAATGTAAGACTGATCCATAGACAAAGCTTTTAATCTTTAACAGGCAAGGTAAAAAAATAGAAGTTAAGTGAAGATTCAATAATTTAAAAACAATAGATCATCAATAAACCACAATTCATCCCGGCTAACTACCTTCT
>JANLXV010000559.1:0-2811 GCA_031365305.1 Chitinophagaceae bacterium | reverse complement strand
TGATAAAAAAAATGTAGCCAAAACCAACCGGTCTCAGCAAACCAATATACCGGGCTTATATGTTGCCGGTGATGCGTCAAGAGATATGCACTTTGTGGTGGTTGCTGCCGCCGAAGGTGCAAAGGCTGGTGTTTATATTGATAAAGAGTTAAATGCGGAAGATATGTCGGTATAATTAGTCCGCACATCATTCTCACAAAATATTTTTCATGATTAGTTTTAGTTTTACGAACATATTCGTAGATTTGAAAAACAGGAGTTATGAAATTAGGTTTTACCTTTCTTGCTTTTACTATTTATAGCACAACTGCCTCGGCACAGTTTACCAATGGTGATATACTTAAAGCTAAAGCTTTCTTTGCTGAAGCAAAGCATTCCGCAGATAACGACAATGGAAAATTATGGCAACATTACTTATATGGCCCGATGATTTTTGTTGATCCAAAAACAAAAGAAGCCGTGGCCAATGAGCCGGATTCGGCAGGTTTATTCAAAATAACAAATGGTGTCTATCGGGGAACCGTGCCCGACAATTTTGCCTTTGCCAATACAGCACAACATTGGCACAGTAAAGTGTGGACAGTTGTTTTATGGCCTTTACCAGAAAACCGGTTGGAGAGAAGTAATCTTATGATGCATGAATTATTTCATCAATTGCAGCAAATTACTGCTCTGCCTAAAACAGATGCAAATTGCCAGCATCTTGAAACAATGGAAGGCAGGCTTTTATTAAAGGTGGAATTAGAGGCTTTAAAAAAGGTAATTAATGATTATCCAAAATTTAATAGAAGTGATTTGGTAAATGCACTGGTAATGCGTGCTTTTCGTTATCAAAAATTTCCCGGTGCTGATAGTCTTGAAATGAACCTGGAAATGAATGAAGGTCTTGCTGAAGCAACCGGGCTGCTGTTAAGTGGCAGAACAAATGCAGAAATGAGAAAAAAGTTAGTGAGCGCTATAAATGATTTTTATCAAAAGCCATCTTTCGTAAGATCAATGGCCTATGTAACCGGGCCTGTTTACGGTTACCTGCTCAACATTAATAATAAAGGATGGAACAAGTTATTCATGCAAACATCGGCACAAAGGCAAGCCTTATTTTTTAGCAACTTGTTGATGAAAAACTATAATTTGTCATCACCTCAAAATATTGAAGCAGCTTACAATAACATCGCTGCAAACAACCTGTACAACTTTGACAGCATTTATGCTTTTGAAAAAAACAGGGAAGATTTACGGCTTAAAATGTTGGCGATTAATAAAGCTAAATTTATAGATGGCCCTGTATTGATCCTGCCTAATGCCAACATGAACTTTGTATTTAATCCGAATGAGGTGCAAGTGATTGACGGTTATGGCCCTGTGTATCCAACCTTTTCCGGCAAAGCTGATTGGGGTAATTTAGAAGTTAAAAAAGGCGGTGCCTTTATCAAAGACTGGATGCAGGTATATGTACCGCTTCCGCCAAATTTTGATGATAGCGCTTTAACTGTAACAAATGACAATTGGCAATTAGAATTAAAACCGGGCTGGATAATAAAGAACGGGAAAAGAGCGGGTGATTACGAAGTGGCTCATGAATAACATCAATTACACCTGGCTTAAATACTGTTGCAGCTCAGCATCGGTTTTGATCAGTACTTCTCTAACCTTGCTGCCCTGGTTGGGGCCTACAACGCCTGCGGCTTCCAACTGATCCATTAAACGGCCTGCACGGTTATAGCCAAGTTTCATCCTTCTTTGTAATAATGATGTACTGCCCATCTGGCTGGTGACAATAATTTTCGCCGCATCTTCAAAAAGATCATCCCGGTCTTTGGCATCAAAGTTTTTAGACTGCGCTTCTTTTTCATCTTCATAAATAGGCAGGTAATATTGCTCAGGATAGCCTTCCTGGTAACCGATAAATTCAGTGATCTTATCTACTTCTGGAGTATCAACAAAGGCACATTGCAGGCGAACCAACTCACCATTATAACTAATGAGCATATCACCTTTACCTATCAATTGTTCAGCACCACCAATATCAAGAATAGTACGGCTGTCAATTTTACTGCTCACTTTAAAGGCTATACGTGCAGGAAAGTTGGCTTTAATAGTACCGGTAATAATATTTACAGATGGCCGTTGTGTGGCAATGATCAAATGTATACCAACAGCCCTTGCAAGCTGCGCCAGGCGTGCAATAGGCATCTCCACTTCTTTACCGGCTGTCATAATCAGGTCGGCAAACTCATCAATAACCAAAACAATAAAAGGTAAAAACTGGTGACCTTTTTCTGGGTTCAATCTTCTTGCAACAAACTTTTCGTTGTACTCTTTAATGTTACGTGTACCGGCTTCTTTCAGCAGATCATAACGGTTATCCATTTCAATACATAATGCATTTAATGTATTGATCACTTTTTTGGTATCCGTGATTATAGCATCTTCTTCACCAGGGAGCTTGGCTAAAAAGTGAGCTTGTATTTTGTTATAAATACTTAACTCCACTTTCTTAGGATCTACCAAAACAAACTTTAATTGTGACGGATGTTTTTTATAAAGAAGAGAAACCAAAATAGCATTTAAACCAACGGACTTTCCCTGACCTGTGGCACCTGCCATTAACAAATGCGGCATGCTGGTGAGGTCAACAATAAAGTTTTCATTATCTATTCTTTTACCAATTGCTATAGGCAATGAAAAATGATTTTGCTGAAATTTATCAGACGCCAATAACGTCTTCATGCTAACAACAGTCTTGCGTACATTGGGCACTTCGATACCAATCGTTCCTTTACCGGGAATTGGCGCAATGATACGAATGCC
>JANLXV010000501.1:0-3588 GCA_031365305.1 Chitinophagaceae bacterium | reverse complement strand
CACAAATATACGTAAACGCCTGTGGTGTAAAGTGGCACAAGGTTTTAGTAATTTTAAAACGTAGTTGGCTGAATGGTATAAAACGGCTTTGCATAGAACGGTTCGCTATAAGCGACATCTGAAAAATCGGCTGTACTAAATTTATCCCTAAAAAGCTTTGCCATAGCTTTAGCAGAAAGTGTAGGCTCAATAAAAATCAAATGCCTGTTTTCAGCAATACCTATAAATTTTTTTGCACCGCTGCCATTTAAAATCACTTTTTTATTTAGAAATATAGTACCGAAGGATTCAGCCTCAAGTACAAGAGCGCAGGGTTCAACAACGGTGTTTAGGTTTTTGTCATATACTGCCGTAAAAACTTCCATGCGCCTTGCATCTATCATTGGGCAAAAATAATCTGCATCACTACAAGTAAGGCTGGCTGTTAAGGCCATTACTTCCAGGGTATTTAAGGTAAGTAAGGGTTTCTTTAATCCATAGCACAAGCCTTTTGCCGCTGCTAAGCCAACTCTTAATCCTGTATAAGACCCCGGCCCGATTATAACACCAACAGCATCAATCCGGGTAAGTAAAAGATTACATTGCTCTGCTATATTTTTTATAGCAGGTTGTAAAAAAGAAGCATGATTTTTTTGATCCGGGCTAATAATATAATTTAATACCTGCTCATCCATTGAGAGGCTAACCATAGCATTTTCTGTAGCAGTATCAATTTGTAAAATATAAGCCACGGGGTTAATTTATGTTAAGGCATGTGTAAGCGCTGGTGCAATAAGGTAGCGATCATTGGTGGCTGACAGAGTCTTCAGCAAGTTATATACTCTCTGTAAGCCAATAATTTTTCCCCATTCAAAAGGGCCGTAGGGATAATTGGTACCAAGCTTCATTGCAAGGTCAATGTCCTGCATAGAACTTATATGATCACCAAATGCAAACCAGGCCTCATTAATGATCATAGCAACAATTCTTGCTGAAATAAAGCCCGGTATATCCGGACAAAAAACTGTTTCCCAATTCAGTTGATTACAAATTTGTTTTGCAGTTAAGGGATCGTTTGAAGCTATTTCAACCTTATCACGTTCAATAAAAGAATGCCAGCCGTTGATCCTGTGATAGTTTTTTGGCAATCTTAACTCCGCCAGCGTTTTTATCACTTCATTAAAAAAAATTGGCCCGGTAAATTGAGGAAGATCATTAGCGGAAAGCACATTTTCTTTTAAAATAAAAAGAGCATTGCATGAATTAAGCGCCTGGTGAGCTGACACATCCTCAATGGAATGAATTGTTACCGGTTGCGTATAAAATTTTGTTGTAATCCATTCTTTTTGTGTATCGTCTGCAATTAAACCTAAACGCATTACATAACTTTAAAGCAAAAATAGGTTTGTTAGTTGAGGGAAAGTTTTGCAATTTTAGTTTTCCATCAAGCCTTACAATATGGAAAAAAAAGTGATCAATACTGCCGCTGCACCCGCCCCTATAGGGCCTTACAGCCAGGCTATTCAAACAGGCAATATGTTATTTATTTCCGGCCAGGTGGCCTTGCAGCCAGGTACTTCTGAGATGAATAATGCTGATATTTCAACTGAAACAAAACAGGTGATGCTTAATTTGCAGGCTATATTATTTGCTGCCTCAATGGATTTTGGCCATGTTGTAAAAACAACCATTTTTCTCAGCGATATGAGTTTATTTGAGAAAGTAAATGAAACCTATAATACCTTTTTTAAAAGTGAGTTTCCTGCAAGGGAAACCGTTGCGGTTAAAGGACTGCCAAAAAATGCTAATGTGGAGATCAGCATGATTGCCGCAAAACCGAATTGAGTGCAATGAAGAAACAGGTTATTATAACATCGAAGGTTCACAATCATCTTATTTCATCTTTACAGCGAAATGGCTACTCTATTTTGCATAATGAGAAGATCAGTTACGAAGATCTGGCTGCGATAATTAACCAGGCTGAGGGCCTTATAGTTACCACACGATTACATATTGATAAAGCAATACTGGACAAAGCCATAAAACTTAAATGGATAGGCCGCCTTGGCAGTGGTATGGAATTAATAGATGTTAACTACGCACAAACCAAAGGCATACGCTGCGAAAGCAGCCCGGAGGGCAATCGTAATGCCGTGGCTGAGCATGCACTGGGTATGCTTTTAAACCTTACTAAACGAATCACTCAAAGTTACCTGCAGATTAAAAATGAACTTTGGTTAAGAGATGCCAACAGGGGGATTGAAATTATTGGCAGAACGGTTGGTGTAATTGGTTACGGTAATACAGGCTATGCCTTCTCAAGAATATTAGCAGCTTTTGACATTACCGTTCTTGCTTACGACAAGTATTATTTTGGCTTTAGTAAAGGACATGTAAAAGAAGCAAACCTTGAACAGCTTTGCAGGTATGCAGACGTGATTAGTGTACACGTGCCGCTGAATGGTGAAACCTACAATATGATCAATGACCAGTTTTTTAACAGCCTTGAACAAAAGCCTTATTTTATAAATACGAGCCGTGGTAAAGTAACCAATACAACTGCTTTGATCAATGCCTTAAAATCCGGTAAAATAAGTGGTGCCGCCCTGGATGTATTGGAAAACGAAATATTTGAATCATATACGCCTGAAGAACGTGCCCAATTAGATTGGTTATTGCAACAGCCTAATGTTATTATCACGCCGCACATTGCCGGCTATAGTAACGAGGCTTTCTATAAAATGGCTAAAGTACTTTTACAAAAGCTCCAGTTAGAATAGGGTGTAAAAAATTATTATATTTGCGCTATACAACGCCTTAGTAAATATGGGGCGTTGTATTTTTTTCTACAACAATAAATATTTAAGACGTTTTAAAGTGATAGCATGAGTGATATAAATTATGTAAAAAAGGAAACTTTTGAACAAATGAAGGAAGAGTTGCAGCACATGAAAGGTATTGAAAGACCTGCTGCCTCAAAAGCCATTGCTGAGGCACGTGAAAAAGGGGATCTTAAAGAGAACGCAGAGTATGATGCAGCCAAAGAGGCACAGGGCATGCTTGAGGCAAAAATTAAACAACTTGAAGGTATTATTGCAACAGCAAGAATACTTGATGAAAATAATATTGATACCAGTAAAGTTTCCATTCTTACTAAGGTGAGCCTGGTAAATCTCGGTACAAAAAAGAATGTGACTTACCAGATTGTTTCCGAAAAAGAAGCTGATTTAAAACAGGGTAAAATTTCGGCAGCCTCTCCTATTGGTAAAGGGCTTTTAGGCAAAGTGGTTGGTGATGTTGCGGAAATAAACGTACCTGCAGGCGTTATAAAATTTAAAATACGACAGATCAGCGCCTGATTACAAATCCTATTTTATGACCCTTTTTTCAAAGATCATTTCAGGAGAAATACCCTCACTTAAGATCGCAGAAAATGATAAATTTTATGCCTTTCTTGATGTGTTTCCTCTGGTGAAAGGCCATACACTTGTGGTACCCAAATTGGAGACAGATAAATTTTTTGACCTTGGGGATGATTATTTATCAGAACTGTTGGTTTTTGCAAAGCCCATTGCAAAAGCAATAGAAAAGGCTTTTGACTGCAACCGT
>JANLXV010000337.1:0-3558 GCA_031365305.1 Chitinophagaceae bacterium | reverse complement strand
ATTTATTGGAGAAAGGTTTTTCAAAAAAGATAGCAGAGTTAGTGACCTCGCATGTTGCGGCAAAACGATACCTTACTTTTAAATATCCTGAATACTATAATAATCTTTCGGAAGCCAGTAAAAAAACGCTGAAGTTTCAGGGCGGCGTAATGAGCCGGGAAGAAGCAGCGGCTTTTGAAGCTGATGAGTTGTTCCCGCTTTATATTAAACTTCGCCGGTGGGATGAAGCAGCAAAAGACGAACACATTGCTTTACCTTCTCTCGATATATATCGTGACAAGATGATTCAGCATTTACAAAAATCAAGCATTTCTGTATGAGCATTTCTTTAGTTGTTTTTGATATTGCAGGTACTACCGTAGCAGATAATGGCAATGTAAACACGGCCTTTCACGGGGCATTTTTAAATGCCGGATATGCTGTTGATAAAAGTGATATTGATAAAGTAATGGGTTATCGAAAAACAGATGCAATAAAAATGATCCTGTCGTCTTATCGCCTTTCCGCAGATAAAGAAGAAAAGCTGGTAGAAGTTATTCATAACGATTTTACGCAGCGTATGATAGAATTTTACCGCAGCGATGAAAGTTTAAAGCCTTTGCACTTTGCTGAAGAAGTTTTTAAAATATTGCAGGATCACCAGGTTAAAGTAGCATTGAATACAGGTTTTACAAGATCAATAACCGATACCGTTTTAAATAAATTACAATGGAACAATAATCCGCTGATAAACGCAGTAATATGCAGTGATGAAGTGCCGGCGGGACGACCTCAGCCTTTCATGATAAACGCTTTAATGGAGCAGTTGCAAATTCACTCCCCGTCTTCGGTTGCAAAAGTTGGCGATACTGAAGTGGATATACTGGAAGGCCGCAATGCCGCTTGCGGAAAAGTTATAGCTGTAGCAACAGGTGCATACACCAAAGATGAATTAGCATCATATCATCCTGATCATTTAATAGACTCACTGCAGCAATTGCCTGCACTCATTTTATAATGGATGCCGTTATCATTAGCCTTTGAACCTGCCTCAAAAAAGTACGGCATTCTTGTGGCTGTTGCAAGTGCCTTGATCACCTTTCTTACCTATGCTTCAGTATATGCTTTTCGGAAACCCTTTACAGTAAGTTCTTATGCGGATGCGCCTTCAGTTTTTGGTATTCACTATAAAGATGCATTGGTAATAAGCCAGGTATTAGGGTATATGTTCAGCAAGTTTTATGGTATTAAGTTTATAGCAGAGCTGCAAAAATTCGGACGGCCAAAACTGATACTGCTTCTTGTGTTAACGGCCTGGGCCGCCTTGTTTTTCTTTGCTGTAATTCCACCACCATATAATATTATCTGCTTGTTTATTAATGGCTTTCCGCTTGGTATAATTTGGGGCGTAATTTTTAGTTATGTCGAAGGGCGAAAAGCCACTGACTTTATCGGCGCTTCTCTTGCGGTAAGCTTTATATTTTCTTCGGGGTTTGTAAAATCTGTGGCGCAATGGCTTAGCCTGCACTTTGCTGTTACAGAGTGGTGGCTGCCGTTTTTTACCGGGCTTGTGTTCATTGTTCCGTTAATATTCTTTCTATACCTGCTGCATAAAATTCCGCCGCCTTCACCTGAAGATATTGCCCTAAGAGTTCAACGGCCACCAATGGATAAACAACAACGACGGATATTTTTTAACGGCTTTAAACCCGGCCTTATATTGCTCATTATTACCTATGTGTTCTTAACAATTTTCAGAGACATCAGGGATAATTTTGCCGCAGATATATGGAAGGAAACCGGCTATGGCGGCCAGCCTTCAATATTTACAGCTACGGAAATTCCTATAACTATTCTTGTATTGATTGTAATAGCAGCTATGATCATCATCAGGAACAATTATAGAGCCTTCTTTATTACCCATCTTCTTATCATACTTGGGTTTTTAATAGCCGGCATCAGTTCATGGCTGTTTACTCAACACAGCATTACGGCTTTTAACTGGATGATGTTTACAGGTCTTGGCTTATACATGGGCTACATTCCGTTTAACTGCATCCTGTTTGAAAGGATGATTGCAGCTTTTAGAACCATAGGTAACGTTGGCTTTCTCATGTACCTCGCTGATTCATTTGGTTACCTTGGAAGTGTTGGTGTGATACTGCTGAAAACATTTATGCATTCTGATTTTAACTGGTCAACCATCTACAGTAACGGCGTTGTATATTTATCAATCACGGGCATCATATTCACTTTAATTGCACTAAAATATTTTAATAAAAAATATACAGCTACTCAAAAAGTATGACACAAAAAGCCATTGTTATAGGGGCAGGCATTTTGGGCCTGGCAACAGCAAGAGCGCTGTCACTAAAAGGATATGCCGTAACGGTTATTGAATCTGGGCTGAAAGCAACCGGCGCATCAATAAGAAATTTTGGAATGATATGGCCGGTCGGGCAACCTTCCGGCAAGCTTTATGACCGTGCTTTAATAAGCAAAAATATTTGGAAGCAAATTGCCGATCAGTGCGGGTTATGGTATAATGAAAATGGCAGCCTGCATTTAGCTTATCATGAAGATGAATGGCAGGTGCTGAAGGAATTGAATGATGTATTTAATACCTCTGACAGGCCGGTTAAATTGATGAGTGCAGCAAATATTGCTTTACAATTTAATGCTGTTAAACAAAATAATCTCATCGGTGGTTTATTCAGCCCGGTAGAAATGGTTGTAGATCCCCGAGAGGCTTTGGTTAAATTACCTCAATATTTTAAAGAACATCTTGCCATACAATTTATATGGGGTGCCAGGGTTACGAAAGTAGCTGCCAATACAGTTTTCTTTGATGACCAATTGTTACAGGCAGATATTGTGTGCATTTGCAGCGGCGCTGATTTTGAAACTTTATTTCCGCATCATTTTAAAGAAGTGAACATTACAAAATGCAAGCTCCAGATGCTGCGGTATAAAAGCAACAACAAAGATTTTAATTTAGGCACATCTGTTTGTGGGGGGCTTTCTCTCATACATTATAAAAGTTTTTTAGCCTCACCATCTCTTGCATTGTTGCAACAGCGTTACCAGCAACAAATGCCGGATTATATTAAACATGGTATCCACGTAATGGTGTCGCAAAATGGAACTGGCGAACTAACTGTTGGTGATTCGCATGAATATGGCTTGTCGTTAGATCCTTTTGACAGGGCAGAAATAAATAACCTGATCATAGCTTATCTTAATGAATTCATTGATACATCGCAATGGCGATTAATAGAAACGTGGAATGGCATTTACCCCAAAATGCTTAACGGCGATACAGATGTTGTTATTAATCCCGAAGCGGGTGTATATATTTTAAATGGGCTTGGCGGTGCTGGTATGACCTTATCTTTTGGCTTTGCTGAAGAAGTTGTAGGGAGCATCTAATACTTACTATCTATCTGATCCAATGATTAATTTTAAATACCTGGAAATCTTTGTTGGGGCATGACATCTTTCGATAAGCACAACATTCGATTAACGAAAACGCCAGCTATGGAACTTAAGAATGGTATAAAAACATATTATGCTAAAAAC
>JANLXV010000434.1:0-1661 GCA_031365305.1 Chitinophagaceae bacterium | reverse complement strand
GATATGCTTGGTGACAATGTACCTGAAGATGAATTAAACTCAGCGCCACGGAAGAGCATGCATTTTGGCTATCCCTATTGCCACCCGGATAATATTTTAGATCCTGAATTTGGTAAAGGCAAAAATTGCAGCGACTACACTGCACCCGTTGCGGGTTTAGGACCTCATACTGCTTCTTTAGGTTTAAGATTTTATACCGGCACAAAATTTCCGGCTAAATATAAAAATGCTTTATTTATTGCCCAGCATGGTAGCTGGAACCGCAGCACCCCTATAGGTTATAGAGTTATGGTATCTGTTATGGATGAAAATGGCAAACTTGCGAAAGCTGTTCCTTTTGCTGAAGGTTGGCTGCAGGCTGATAATAAAGTTATGGGCAGGCCTGTTGATGTGCAGGTAATGCCGGATGGCTCCCTGCTTGTAAGTGATGATTACAAGGGAGTGATTTACAGGATAAGTTATAAGGGATAAAAATTAACCAAGATGATTGCTTTCAAAAGCAAAAGGTAGCAGGTCGCCGGCATTTTCAATGATGTGAACTTTACCATTTTGCCCACTTAAAATTAACCTGATCTTTTTATTAAATCTTTGTTCGTATTCAACAAGTGATTGCCTGCAAACACCGCATGGACTTACAGGTACATAATTTTTAATTGCATCGCCTTTATAACTTATGGCTATAGTATCAATGGCTATTCCCGGGTATTGAGAAGAAGCCGACGACAACAATACTCGTTCCGCACATAAGCCAACAGGATATGACGCATTTTCCTGGTTGGTGCCTGATACCTTTGCGCCATTAGACAATACCGCTACGGCACCTACTCTAAATTTTGAATAGGGAGCATAAGCATGTGCTGTTGTTTCCCTGGCTTGTTTAAGCAACTCAGCATCTTCTATTGAAAGTTCATCGGACGAATCGTATTCAATAACATGTATAACATGTTGAAATTTTTTCATAATGATTATAAATTTTGCCAGACAAAAAATCCTCTCTTGAAGGAGAGGATCGCAAAATTAAATTAAAGACGGGTTTACTTTATCGCCTTAAAAAATCTTTTCCATCTCGGCCCGCCATCCCAGCTAAACCATATTAAAGAGGCCTTGCCTACAACATGATCCTCAGGCACGAAACCCCAATAGCGGCTGTCCAATGAATTGTGACGGTTATCTCCCATCATCCAGTAATAATTTAACTTGAATGTGTAAGACGTAGCTTCTTTACCATTAATAAAATATTTACCGTTTCTATTCTCCAATTGGTTGTTTTCATATACGCCAATACATCTTTTGTATTTAGTAATATTATCGGGAGTAAGCTGAATTGCAGCTCCGTTTTTGGGAATCCATAACGGCCCAAAATTATCCTGTGACCAATTGTAACCCGGCACAAAAGGAAACAAAAAAGCATCCTGGCCATTGGGATGAATTATGGGCTGTGTACTTTTTACACCCGGCAAACTTTGCAAAGCCGTGCGTTCATCATCGGTCATATTTATTTCGTATACATTATTATCACGCATATTCACCTCGTTCTTGTTCATGTCATCAGGAAAAAATTTTATGCCGATTGATTGAAGTGTTTCCGGGTCTAACGCTGCGGTAGTGTTAACGGTATAGGTAAATTCATGCCCGGGTGGAAATGGTTGCTTAACACCATT
>JANLXV010000331.1:0-3461 GCA_031365305.1 Chitinophagaceae bacterium | reverse complement strand
GAAGGCGATAAAATCCTGGTGGTTCATAGAAATAAAGTGTCAGAAGATCAATTTACCAATTCGCTCAAAAACCTGCACTCACAATTTGTTTCTCACCAGGATGGCAATAGCCTTGTATTAAAGGGCGCAGACGTTTTAAAGAACAACTGGTTCTTTCTTTTTGTAGATGCGATGAAGGATATGAAGGTGCCGGTATATGGATTTGAATCATTGAAAAACTTTCGTTTCAATACAGCCAAACCGTCTACCCATATACATTTAAGCAGTGGTGTTGATTGGTTTGATGCAAGGGTTGAACTATCATTCGGCGATCAGAAAATTGGTATAGCTGATATAAAAAAGGCTATGGCAAACAAGCAGTCTTTCGTTCAGCTTAATGATGGCACGCTCGGTATTTTACCTGAAGAGTGGATTAAAAAATATTCTTTATTATTTAAAGTTGGGGAAGGAAGAACTAATCAATTACGTTTATCGAAGTTTCACTTAAGTGTTATTGATGACCTGTATGAGAAGCGGGATGAGCAGGAATTGTCCTTTGAACTGGATGCCAAATATGAGCGGTTGCGGAATTTCAAAAGTATACCATCAGTTGAAGCGCCTGCAGAGCTGGTGCCTATCTTAAGGCCTTATCAAACAACAGGTTTCCATTGGCTAAATTATTTAAACGACGTGGGTTGGGGTGGCATATTAGCAGACGATATGGGTTTGGGAAAAACCGTACAGGCACTCAGTATGCTTAGCCATTATAACACTAAAGAAGGCGCCCTTGTAGCGATGGTGGTTTGCCCGACTACTTTGATTTATAACTGGGAGAACGAGATTAAAAAATTTACGCCGGCATTAAGTTACCGCATACATCATGGGGTATTAAGAACAAGGGGTATTGAAGAACTTGTAAAATACAATGTGATTATAACAACGTATGGAACCTTGCGCAGCGACATACAAATGCTTATTAAAATACCTTTTGATTATGTTGTGCTCGATGAATCGCAGGCTATAAAAAATCCGGCATCTAAAGTTGCAAAAGCCGCCTCTTTATTAAATGCAGTTAACAGGTTGTGTATGAGTGGTACACCTTTGCAAAACAATACGTTTGACATATACGCACAAATGAACTTTTTGAACCCGGGCTTATTGGGCTCTGTAGAATTTTTTAGAAATGAATTTGCCAATCCCATAGATAAATTTGGTGAGCCTGAGCAAAAAGAGCATCTACGTAAATTGCTTCATCCTTTTATTTTACGAAGAACAAAAGAGCAGGTGGCAAAAGATCTTCCGGCAAAAACAGAAACCATCTTGTTTTGCGAAATGGAAGATGAACAGCGTAAAATTTATGAGGCCTATCGTAATTCGTACAGAGATAAAATACTCGGCGTGATTGATGAACAGGGTATACAAAAATCTCAATTAACCATTTTGCAAGGCTTAATGAAGCTTAGGCAAATTTGTGATAGCCCGGCTATTTTAAATGAGGACGAAAAATATCCTAACCATTCCATAAAGCTTGATGAGCTAACGAGGGAAATACAGGAAAATATTGGTGACCATAAAGCGTTGGTATTTTCACAGTTCCTCGGGATGCTTGCACTTATTAAAGAAAAGCTAAAGGAGAACAATGTGATGTTTGAATATTTTGATGGCAGCACGTCTCCTTTAGAAAGACAAAGAGCCATTGAAAATTTTCAGAACAATCCGGAATGCCGGGTTTTCCTGATCTCGCTAAAAGCAGGCGGTGTTGGTTTAAATTTAACAGCAGCAGATTATGTTTATATTGTTGACCCCTGGTGGAACCCGGCCGTGGAACAGCAAGCCATTGACCGTACGCACCGTATCGGCCAAACCAAAAATATATTTGCTTACAGGATGATTTGTAAGGACACGATAGAAGATAAAATTCTGCAACTGCAGGATCGTAAAAAAATATTAGCTAAAGAACTGATATCAGATGACAACTCTTTTGTAAAGAGCTTAAGTAAGGAAGATGTTGAATACCTGTTCAGCTAATTAAGAAGAGATAAAATCTTTCAGCCTTTGAAAATCTCTTTTCTCTCCTGATTCAAAAAGATGAGATACATTTTTTTGGATGATGCTGATGAGAGAAGATAGTACCGGCTTACTGTGATTGTTTTTCTTTTTCATAAATAAGGATTTTGTATATCAAAAATATGAAACAGGGCTGCCCAGGTGCAATAGCAAAAACCCTGATTTTTATGGCCTGGTAATTACCACATCTTTTCGTTAAAAGTCCCGGTGCGATTTATCCTGGCGTACGGCTTTGCGCTGCATGGCTATGGGGTGGTAAACGGGATGTTGAATAAGTTTTCTTAAAAGAGATTCCAGTGATTTACTGAATAGGTCTACAAGGCTGTGATAGGTTTTCATAATGGATTTTTTTAAAGAACGCCATTAAAACAGGAATATTGTTTATTAAAGGCAAACCTCATTCATCAGCATGATTATAGTTTTTAATAATCAATCACCTGTTCTTCTATTAATTCCGGCATCGCTCTAAACTCATATTGCTGGTTTCGCAACTGCGGCTCAAAGCCTGCCTGCCTTATGGCTTGTTGAATGCCATTGCTTGTAAAACGATGTGGCGCACCGGCAGCACTTACAACATTTTCTTCAATCATAATACTGCCAAAATCATTAGCACCTGCATGCAAACATAATTGTGCTACTTCTTTACCAACCGTTAACCAGCTTGCCTGTATATTTTTAATGTTTGGTAACATTATTCTGCTCATGGCAATCATCCTTATGTATTCTTCAGGGGTTGTTAGGTTTTGAACGCCTCTTATCCTGGCGAGTAAAGTATCTACATCCTGGAAGGTCCAGGGTATAAAAGCAATAAAACCTTTAGCGTGTTCAGGCTTTTTGGCCTGCACTTCTCTCAGGCTTATCAAATGATCAAATCTTTCTTCTATAGTTTCTACATGACCAAACATCATAGTAGCCGACGTTGTTATGTTGAGCTTGTGCGCTTCATGCATAATATCAAGCCACTCCTGTGTACCACATTTTCCTTTGCTGATCAGGCGCCGCACACGGTCAGTAAGAATTTCAGCGCCGGGGCCAGGCAAAGAATCCATACCGGCATTACGAAGCGCTATCAATACTTCTTGGTGTGTTGATTTTTCAAGCTTTGTAATATGCGCCACTTCCGGCGGGCCTAAAGCATGCAATTTAAGGTTAGGATATAATTGTTTGAGCTGCTTAAAAAGATCTACATAAAAATCAAGGCCTAAGTTTGGATGATGACCACCCTGCAGCAGTAGCTGATCACCACCATACCTAAAGGTTTCATCTATCTTTCTTTTATAGGTTTCTATATCAGTAATGTAAGCCTCTTTATGGCCCGGTATTCTATAAAAATTACAAAATTTACAATTGGCTATGCAAACATTGGTGGTGTTTAAGTTACGGTCAATAATCCAGGTTACTTTGCCATGCGGTAC
>JANLXV010000429.1:0-3889 GCA_031365305.1 Chitinophagaceae bacterium | reverse complement strand
AGATAGATTGATTTTATCAGGCGCACTTGATGTGGTAGTGATTGATTCCGTTGCTGCACTTGTGCCCAAAGGCGAACTGGAAGGAGAGATGGGCGATAGCAAGATGGGATTACAGGCAAGGTTAATGAGCCAGGCTCTACGAAAGCTTACCGCTACAATCAGTAAAACAAATAGCTGCTGTATTTTTATTAATCAGCTTCGTGAAAAGATCGGTGTAATGTTCGGTAACCCGGAGGTGACAACCGGCGGTAATGCCTTAAAATTTTATGCATCTGTTCGGTTAGATATACGCCGTATGGCCCAGATAAAGGATGGGGATGAAGCTATCGGTAACAGGGTTAAAGTAAAAGTGGTTAAAAACAAAGTGGCACCTCCTTTTCGCCAGGCTGAATTTGATATTATTTATGGCGAAGGCATTTCTAAAAGAGGCGAAATAATAGATATGGGTGTTGAAATGGGCGTTATACAAAAAAGCGGAAGCTGGTTTAGTTATGACACCACTAAATTAGGACAGGGCAGGGATGCCGTAAAACAATTGCTTGAGGATAATCCTGATCTTGCCAATGAATTGGAAGCTAAAATAAGAGCTAAAATTGTTGAAGTTGCCGGAACCTGATCAGGTTTTTACAGATAAATGTTTATAGTTTTTCCAGGTGAGGTTGATATCATCCAAAATATCAAAATCTGATACATACCATTCATCAGCAGCAATTGAATTTTCCCGAGACAAAGCATTTAAAGTTGATGGCAATCCTGTAATAGTAATGATGCCTTTAGGCAGTTTGGGGAGCGATGATATGTTTGAAATATAGCCGATCCATGTACGTGTACCCGCAATTACCAATAACAGATTTTTTAGAAACTGAAGAAGCTTCGCCTGTATAAAAAGTTGTATTGGTAAAGTAATAATTAATGATACCGAGATCAAAATATCGGCTAACCTTTTATTTCTGCGGAATACGGCTGCGTTATGTTTTGTAAATCCTGATACGCCTATTGAATCTCCTGAAAAGTTACGGTTATCGCTCCCTATTATACTCCTTGCTCCACCTGTATAAAACTTCTTTTTAATTTGTGTAGGTAAAGATGAAATTGTAGTAATGATGCTTTCAAAATTCATAGTACCCTCGCAAAATATTACTTCTTTAATATTATAATTTTTAATCACGCTATTGATGTCAATGATTGTTCCTACCGAATGAGACCTATCGCCCTGTGTAGGCGAAACACGGCCGATTATCCTTTCCTGCATACCAGCACCTTTCATTAAAGACGCAGCGCTTTCGTATTCTAAAACAGATCCTATGATCAAAGTCTGGTTATGTTCATGCCGGTCTGCACTTTTTTTAATAAGATTTGTGCCTATAAATAAATGCCTGATCAGCGTGATTATAAAGAATGCAAGAATAGACCCGAATAGTAAAATACCTCGTGAAAAACGCAATGATTCGGGAAGAAGACTGTAGCCTGCAAGAAGGATAAGAATGGCTGATGTGGCTGATTTATTTAATCTCGACTGGCTAAAGCCGTTATCGTAAAGGCCCGTGAAATAGGCTGCCAATAAATAAATAACCGTAAAAATGGGGAAGGCAATAAGGAGCATGTTGGGCGAATAATTCACGTCGCTTTTTACATAAGTATTCCAAATAATTTTTATTACCCAAAAGCTTAACAAGATAATACCCGCATCAACTAATGGCATACCAACCCATTTGATTAAACGTCCTATTGCAGAGATAAAAGCTCTTAATGTTATAGCTGCATGAATCAGTAATTTATAAATCCTGGCTTTAGATCCTGCATAATGTTTTGTAACAAATATGCTCATGGCACTATAAAACATCTTTACATAATTAAGGCTTCCTTTTTTTGTGCTTTCTCCTTTAAAATGAATGATTGTTGGCTGGGAGAGGTAATAATTTTTAAACCCAGCCTGCTGTATGCGAAAGCTAAGATCTATATCTTCTCCGTACATAAAAAAGTTTTCGTCAAAGCTGCCGGTTTTATCAAGAATATCTTTTCGTACCATCATAAAAGCACCTGCTAAAACATCAACAACATGATCTTTATTTTCATCAAGATGTCCTAAGTGATATTTTGAAAATGTACGGGAATGGGGAAATAATTTGCTTAAGCCGGCAAGCTTAAAGAGCGACGTGACAGGCGAAGGAAATGCCCGTTTACTTTCTTTGAGAAACAACCCCGAGCCATCAAGCATTTTTATACCTGCAGCTCCTGCAGAAGGTGTACGCTCAAAAAAGGTGATGCATTCAGTAATAGTGTTTTCCCCAATAATTACATCCGGATTTATAAAACCGATATATTTTCCAGAGGCTTGCTTAAGCGCAAGATTATTAGCCTTTGCAAAGCCGAGATTAACATTGCTCCAGATAAATGATACCCTGTTGAACTTGCCTTCAAAAAAAGCCTTACTGCCATCTGTAGAGTTATTATCAACAACAAATATTTCCGCTTTAATATTAACGGTTGCTTTAATAACAGATGAAAGGCAATGCTCAAGAAAAAATTTTACATTATAATTTACTATGATTATAGAGCAATCCAGTTTAGTACAATTTTATAGCGAGTCACGAATTTAGTTAGCATTCTTTAAAATTTATTTAGAAGAATGGCCGTGTTCATGGCCTGAAGACTGATTGATTATATTTGCATCATGCTGAAATCTACATTAATTAGTGCTACAGAGGCGGGAGCAAAAGAATTACAACGTTTTTTCCAGGGCACTTTTAAGATCTCCAACAAAGAAGGAATCAATAACCTGGTAACAGACGCTGATCATGCGGCTGAGAAAGCGATTATTGAAGTGATTAAGAGCAGTTTTCCTGAACATGATATTTTAAGTGAAGAGGCGGGTGAAGTATTTGCTGATGTAAATCTTAATAAAAAAACAGAATACAAATGGATAATAGACCCGATAGATGGCACCGTAAATTTTGCTAACGGCATACCTATTTGCTGCGTGAGTATTGGCCTTGAACACAATGGGGTTATGGTTTTGGGTGCCGTGTATAACCCTAATCTAAACGAATTTTTTGTAGCGGAAAAAGGTAAGGGCGCTACTTTAAATGGCAATGCCATTAGTGTAAGCAGTAAAACTGAAGTAATTAAAAGCTGTTTGGTAACCGGTTTCCCATATACCTATCTAAACCAGCCCAATGGCCCTATCCAGGTTTTTGAAAAATTAGTAACCCAGGGCATACCAGTGAGGCGGTTAGGCAGCGCTGCTATTGATCTTTGCTGGGTTGCTGCCGGAAGGTTTGATGGTTTTTATGAACATAAATTACAGGCATGGGATAGTGCCGCCGGTTTTTTAATGGTAGAAGAAGCCGGCGGAAAAGTAACTGATTTTAAAGGGCAGGCTTATTCACCTTATCAACCTCATATTATTGCAACCAATGGTAAAATCCATGATGAATTGTTGCAATACGTAAATGGTGAACGCTAAATAGTTTTATAATTTTCAGGCATGGCAGAACGTATTGAAATAGCAACTCTTGGTGAATTTGGTTTAATAGATCATCTCACCAAAAACAATGAAATAAGAAATGCTTCAACGTTATTAGGCGTAGGAGACGACGCTGGTGTATTTGATCATTTTGGCAAGCAATCGGTTATTACTACGGACATGCTTGTTGAAAACATTCATTTTGATTTAATGTATACGCCGCTTAAGCACCTGGGTTATAAAAGTGTGGTTGTAAACCTAAGTGATATTTATGCGATGAATGCGACACCTACACATGTTACAATGAGTATAGCATTAAGTAACAGGATAAGCCTTGAAGCCATTGATGAATTTTATGAAGGTGTTTATGCAGCCTGTGATAAATATGATGTAGATCTTATTGGCGGTGATACCACAACCTCG
>JANLXV010000386.1:0-3870 GCA_031365305.1 Chitinophagaceae bacterium | reverse complement strand
AGCATTTTTATCAATCCTGTATTTATACGCCATTTCACCTTCAACGTTATTTCGCTCATTGGTTAATTGTGTAACCGCTTTTACCCCTGTGCCCGTAACACTTTGATAGGTGGACACTACCACTCTTTTTATCGTATACTTCTTATGTAAAGGCTCAAGTACCAAAACCATTTGTATGGTAGAGCAATTTGGATTAGCAATTATCTTATCGTTAACGCCAAGCACCTCAGCATTAACTTCAGGCACAACCAATTTTTTTGAAGGATCCATGCGCCAGGCGGAGGAATTGTCTATTACCGTGATACCTGCTTCTGCAAACTTTGGCGCAAGTTCAAGCGACGTGTTGCCACCCGCTGAAAACAAAGCAATAGCAGGCTTTGCTTTAATAGCATCCTCTGCAGAAACAATCTTATATGCCTTGCTCCTGAAAGTAACTTCTTTACCGATTGATCTTTCTGAAGCAACAGGAATTAATTCTGTTACCGGGAAATGTCGTTCTTCTAATACCTGCAACATTTTGCTGCCTACAAGGCCGGTAGCGCCCACAACTGCAACTTTCATTATTATTTTTTAGCCTGCGAATTTACATCATAAGCAGATAGCTTCACCATAATATGAAAATGAGATAGATTCTCTAACTTAACTGTACAATCATTCCAATGAAGATTTGTTGCCTTACTTTATTTGTTGTGGCTTTGTTTTCAACAGCACAGGCTCAGCAGGCTCAGCGTTTCAGCATTATCATTGATGAAATATTTGCAGATCCTTCGCCCCAGGTTGGTTTACCAAACGCCGAGTTTGTTGAGCTGCGAAATACATCGTCAACACCTTTCAACCTATACGGCTGGCTTTTAAAAGATAACTCAGCCAGCGCTGTTTTGCCAGATTTTGTATTACAGCCTGATAGTGTTGTTATTATTTGTAGCAATAGCGCTGTCGCTGCTTACAGTGCTTTTGGTACAGCATTAGGTGTAACCAATTTCCCCAGTTTTGATAATGATGGCGAAACC
This sequence comes from Chitinophagaceae bacterium, assembly GCA_031365305.1. Classification (GTDB taxonomy): domain Bacteria; phylum Bacteroidota; class Bacteroidia; order Chitinophagales; family Chitinophagaceae; genus Ginsengibacter. The sequence goes on along the minus strand of JANLXV010000386.1, from coordinate 2,860 downwards.
ATTTCACTTATTTCCGCAGAAAATAATATTATACATGCAGTTGGTTACAGCAGCGATTGGTTTCAAAATGAATTAAAGAAAGCCGGCGGCTGGTCGCTTGAGATGATTGACCCATTAAATCCATGTTCAGGTTCATCTAACTGGGTGGCAAGTAAAGATTTAAATGGTGGAACCCCAGGTAAAATAAATTCGGTTAATGGCGTAAATGCTGATGTATCAACGCCAGCAGTATTAAGCGCTTTTGCAACAGACAGCGTCACACTTCAAATCACATTTAGCGAATCTCTTGGCGGAAACAATAATTTGCAACCAACAAATTTTATAGTAAGTGATGGTGTTGCGAATCCATTATCAGTAGCGTTTGCCTCTGATTTGTTTGATATTATTGAACTCAATTTAGCTCAGCCGCTACAGAACCGAAAAGTTTATACTATTACTTTAAATAATATTACGGACTGTGCCGGTAATGCTATAGAGCCTGGCAATTCGGTTAACGTTGGCATGTCAAATGTTGCAGATAGCCTTGATGTGGTGATCAATGAAATTTTGTTTGATCCGAAGATTGGCGGGGAAGATTATATTGAATTGTATAACCGGTCTTCAGCCATTATCAATCTTAAAGAATTATATATTGCCAACCGCAACAGCAGTGGTAATGTGAGCAGTATCACACAGCTATCATCAGAAGATAAATTATTTTTTCCTGCAGAATTTTTAGTGATAACTGAATCTTTTTCGGCCATACAACAGCAATATTTTACACCTGATCCAAAAGCTTTTATACAGGTAAGCAGTCTGCCCTCTTTCCCTAATGATAAAGGCGATGTGATCATCCTGAATAAACAAGGTAATATTATTGATGAAGTAGTTTATTCTGATAAATGGCATTTTCAATTGCTTACAGATGTTGACGGTGTATCGTTGGAACGTATTGATTATGGCGTTGCTTCATCACAAGCTAATTTTCACTCCGCCTCATCAACCGTGGGTTATGGCACGCCCGGTTATAAAAATTCGCAGGTTCAATCAACTGCTGCAGGTGATGGTGTGTTTACTTTAACGCCGAAAGTATTTTCACCGGATAATGATGGCTTTGATGATTTTGCCACCTTGAATTATAAGTTTGCACAAACCGGCAACGTGGCCACTATAACCATTTTTGATGTAGGCGGCAGACCGGTTAGGTATCTTGAAAGAAATTCATTAACAGGATTGGAAGGATTTTTTAGATGGGATGGGCTGAATGATAAACAACAAAAATTGCCGGAAGGCATTTACATATTTTACATTGAAGTATTTAATGCTTCAGGAAAAAAGCAGCAATTCAAGCAAAGTTTGGTATTAGCAAGAAGATAAACCGTGCAATAAATAGTAATGATATGAAACAACAAAGCCGTAAAACTTTTATATCCTCATTAGCCCTTATTTTTGGTGGATTAGCATTAAAAGCTTCTTCACATAATATGACCAATAAGCAACTTATTCACCACGTATTTTTCTGGTTAAAAAATCCTGATTCCAAAGAGGATCTCAAAAAATTACTCGAAGGCTTAAAAACGCTTTCAAAAATTGAAACTGTTAGAAAGATACATATTGGTGTACCGGCCAGTACGGAAAAGCGGGATGTGGTTGACTCCAGTTACTCTGCTTCAGAGCTTTTATTTTTTGATGACCCCGCCGGTCAGAAAGTTTACCAGGATCATCCTATTCACCAGGCTTTCGTTAAAAATTGTTCACAATTATGGGAGAAAGTAGTGGTGTATGATGTAATGGATGTATAGTTTATCCAATAAAAAAAGCACCTCAAACGCGGGGGTGCTTTCTTTAACAATGAACAACCTCTTAAAGTTCATTGCTGTTAGCATCGTTTCTTCTGCCTTCATCAAAATCTTTAGCTCTTTCACGTGCGGTCGGCACTTTTACATCAACAGCACTTCCCTTTTTTGAAGACGCATCAGATGATTTTGTTGTCATTGTTTTTTTGCGCCGGCGGTTGCGGTTTTTGTTGTCGGTGATTTGGTAGGCATAATGTTTCAATCTTTAAAATTTTGAAAATGTTTACAAAAAAACTCCATCACTTACTATGCCATTTTATCTTTTTTCCAGGTTGTTTTTAATACTAAAATCGCTTTACATATTTCTCCTGTACTGACCACCGACTTCATATAATGCATGAGTTATTTGACCCAGTGAGCAAAACTTGACCGTTTCCATCAACTCGGTAAAAATATTCCCATTTTCAATGGCAACCTGCTGCAAACGCTTTAACATTTGTTCGCATTTTTCAGCATTACGTTCCTGGAAGGCTTTTAAGTTTTCTATCTGCCGGTTCTTCTCATCATTGCTGCTGCGGATAACTTCTGCAGGCAAAATGGTAGGGGAACCATTTTTATTTAAAAAAGTATTCACGCCAACTACCGGGTATTCGCCGGTATGTTTTAAAGTTTCATAGTGCAGGCTTTCTTCCTGAATTTTATTGCGTTGGTACATACGTTCCATGGCTCCTAAAACGCCGCCTCTTTCGGAAAGGCTGTAAAATTCTTTCATCACAGCTTCTTCCACTAAATCGGTTAACTCCTCAATTAAAAAACTGCCCTGGTTGGGGTTTTCATTTTTTGCTGTTCCAAGCTCTCTGTTTATGATCAACTGAATAGCCATGGCCCTGCGTACGCTTTCTTCCGTTGGCGTGGTTATGGCTTCATCATAAGCATTTGTGTGCAGGCTATTACAATTATCGTAAATAGCATACAGCGCCTGCAGGGTGGTTCTGATATCATTGAAATCTATCTCCTGCGCATGCAGGCTTCGGCCACTTGTCTGAATATGATATTTCAGCATCTGGCTTCTTTCGTTGCCTTTG
>JANLXV010000358.1:0-6023 GCA_031365305.1 Chitinophagaceae bacterium | reverse complement strand
GAGATTGATCGCTGGATCATTTCGTCACTCAATTCTTTAATACAAACAGTTACAAAATCATTGGATGATTATGAGCCAACGCAGGCTTTTCGTACTGTAGAGGCTTTTGTTGATGAAAAATTAAGCAACTGGTATGTGCGACTTTGCAGAAGACGATTCTGGAAGGGAGAGTATGAGCATGATAAGATCTGCGCCTATCAAACACTATATACCTGTCTTGAAACACTGGCTGGCTTAATTGCACCGGTTTCCCCATTTTTTTCTGAATGGCTATTCAATAATTTAAATGTTATTACCGGCAGGATTAAAGTGAGTTCAATTCATTTAAGTGATTTCCCTGTTGCAAAAGATGCAGATATTAATATTGCCCTGGAAGAAAGAATGCAACTGGCGCAGGATGTATCTTCTTTAATACTATCTCTACGTAAAAAAGTGAACTTAAAAGTGAGGCAGCCGCTGCAAAAAGTATTGATTCCTGCTACTGATCAAAAACTGGCAGATAATATAAGGCTTGTAGAAAATATTATCAAATCTGAAACAAACATCAAAGAGATCAATATAATTCCTGCTGAAGAAAATTTTATCAGGAAAAAAGCGAAGGCTAACTTTAAAACTCTCGGCAAAAAGTTAGGTCAAAAAATGAAGTTAGCGGCAGAAATTATCCAGGGCTTTTCTGACGTTGAGATTGATGATATCCAAGAAAGTGATTATTTACTAAACCCTGCTTTTGAAATTCAAAATGAGGAGCCCATATATATTTCTGCTGAGGATATTGAAGTAAGTACAGATAAAATTGAAGGTTTTGAGATTACATCGAAAGGTTCGTTAACGGTTGCACTTGATGTAATGCTAACGCCTGCCCTTTTAAATGAAGGCCTTGCCCGGGAATTTGTAAATCGCATACAAAATATGCGCAAAGACCAAAACTTTGCCCTTACTGACAAAATATTTGTGAAAGTATCTGCAAATGAACTTATAAAGGCTTCTTTAACCGATTTTAATGAGTATATTTGCGGCGAAATTTTAGCCGAAAACCTACAATTTACGCCTGATTTACCCGCTGGAACTGCTATAGAAGTTAATGATCAAAAAGTAATTGTGCTTGTAAGTAAAAAAGATAATTAGTATGGCTACAGTAAAAAAAGTTGTGAAAAAAACAATAAGCAAAAATGCCACTGCGAAAGCTGCTCCAAAGAAGAGTGCTGCAAAAAAAACATTGCCTGCTAAAAAATCTACTGTTACTCCTGTAAAAAAGGCTGTGGCTACTGCAAAAAAATCTGCACCGGCTAAAAAGGCTGTGGCTAAGAAGGCTGTGGCAAAAAAAGTTACCGTTAAAAAGGTTCAGTTAACAAAAGAATTAAAGCCTGCTAAAAAATTACCTGTAATAGCAAAAAAAGTAGTTTCAAAAACTACAATCGCTCCCAAAAAAGCCAACTTACCCAAACCCCAACCCGTGATTAAAAAGACTGACAATAAAGTTCCGGTACAGGCAAAATCTGTTAAATCTACTCCTGTGAAGGCTTCTTCGCAGCCTGCGCCTAAAGCTAAAGGGGCAAAAGCCGTTCCGGCTAAACCTTTGGTTTTACCAAAAATGAATACTAAAACAGCAAAACCTTATAATCCTGATTTTACAAAATCGGTTTTAGATCCCGCAGCGCAAGTTACCACTGGTCCATCTATGCGTTACAGCGATGCTGAATTGAACGAGTTTAGAGAATTGATTCAAAGAAAATTGGATACCGCTAAAAAAGAGTTGGGCTATCTGCAGGGTTTAATTACCCGAAAAGATGAAATGGGGGGAGATGAAACTGATAATCGTTACATGACCATGGAAGATGGAAGCCTTAGTATGGAAAGAGAACAGTTAAGCCAGATGGCCAGCCGCCAGATTACTTTTATTGATCATCTTGAAAAAGCTACTATGCGGATAGAAAACAAGACTTATGGTATTTGTCGAGTTACCGGTAAGCTTATAGACAAGGCCAGGCTTCGTGCAGTACCACATGCCACACTTTCAATGGAGGCAAAGATGGGTAACGTTAAGTAGTTATTTCACTTCCTGTAAATCAATTAATTTTTTGTAAAAGCCATTTTGAGCTATTAATTGCCCGTGGCTACCTCTTTCTACAATATTTGAATTTTGTAGTACTATAATTTCATCTGCGTGCCTTACTGTACTTAGGCGGTGTGCTATTACTAAACTTGTCCGGTTGTTCATAAGCTTATTAATAGCATCCTGAACAAAACGCTCACTTTCTGTATCTAATGAAGAAGTGGCTTCATCCAGAATTAATATTGGCGGGTTTTTCAGTACTGCTCTCGCAATAGTTAACCTTTGTTTTTCACCGCCACTTAGCTTGCTTCCCCTGTCACCAACATTATCATCATAGCCATTTTCTTTAGCGCTGATATAATTATGTGCATTGGCAATTTTTGCTGCATGAGTAATAGCTTCTCTGTTAATATTATCACTTCCTAAAGCAATATTGTTAGCAATAGTATCATTAAAAAGAATGGGTTCCTGTGTAACAATACCCATTTGTTCTCTTAAAGATTTTAGAGAATAATTTTTAATATTAATACCATCTACCAACACTTCACCGCTTGATACATCGTGAAACCTTGGCACCAGGTCTGCCAGTGTGCTTTTGCCCGAGCCTGATGACCCGACAAGCGCCACCATGGTTCCCTTTCTTATTTTTAGATTGATGTTATTTAGAATTAATTTATCGTTATAGGCAAAATCTACGTTTCTAAATTCAATGCAATCTTTAAATTCAGTAAGCTGAACCGGGTTTTGAATTTCCTTAATGGTTTCATCCACATATATCAAACTTTCAATACGATCAATGCTTGCGGCGCCTTTTTTTATATTATAAGAGGCCGTTGAGAGTGATTTTAAAGGCTGTATCAATTGAGAAAATATGGCTATGTAAGCCAGGAAGTCTCCGGGATCTAAAAATGTATTCTTTAAAACCAGCTTGCCGCCATACCATAAAATTGCCACAACAGCGGTTACGCCTAAAACTTCTGAAACCGGTGAAGCCAGGTCCCGCTTTCTATTTGCGGCATTCTTGGTTGTAAACAGTTCATCATTCTGGGCATTAAATTTTGCAAGTTGTTTACCTTCTGCATTAAAGGCTTTTATTATCCGCATTCCACCCAGGGTTTCATCTATTGTAGATAAAATAGAAGCCAATGTTTCCTGCACTTTAGTGCTTTGCTTTTTCAGCGACCTTCCAATTCTGCCTATAATTAACCCGCTTAAAGGCAGGAGAATAAGAAGGAACAGCGTTAACTGCGGACTGAGCACAATCAAATACACGAAATACAGCAGCAAGGTAATTGGCTCTTTAAAAAGTGTTTCCAAAACACTTATTGTAGAGCTTTCCACTTCACCGAGATCGTTGGTTAGGCGGCTCATAATATCACCTTTTCGCTGTTCACTAAAATAGCCAATGGGTAAAGCCAATATCTTGTTATACATTTTTGTCCGCATATCATTGATAATACCGTTGCGAACCGGGTTTAAAAAATATAAGGACAGGTAGAGAAACAGATTTTTAAGTATTATAGAAAATAGAACGACAATACAAATAACACCAAGTGCTTTAATATCACCACCAGGTGTTTGCATTACCTGGCTAAGCCAGCCTTTAAAATAAGCTACCGGGTTAAGGGTGTTAAAAGCGCCGGCTGATTGCTGAATAGCTTTAAACGTATCCTCCTTTTTAAAAATTAAAAGCAAAAAAGGACTTAGAAGGCCAAGCGACAATACTGAAAAAAGAGCTGAGAGAATATTTAAGATAAAATAGGAAGTAACCAGCCGGGGATATTTCGAAACGTATTTAAAAATGGTTCTTAGGCTCTTCATTCAATTATATACTTCCTTGCCGGTAATAATGCGGCAAAGTAACTACTTTTACCACGATATATTCAGGGTATGACAGAGGGTAAAAGACAAAAACAGGTAGCTGGTGTTATAAATAAAGAATTGAACACCATTTTTTTAAGGTTGGGCTTAAATACTATCCAGGGCGGCATGATGTCTATCTCCTCTGTTAAGATAACACCTGATCTTTTCGATGCGAGAATCTACTTAAGTTTTTTCCAGGTAAAAGACCAGGATGCTGCCCTTGCAACTATTAGAGAGCATGCAAAAGAAATAAGGAGAGATTTGGGTAACAGTATACGCCACCAGCTAAGAAGTGTACCTGAGCTTACTTTTTATATAGATGATACTTTAGAATATGCTTTTAAAATTGAAGAGTTATTAAAACAGGTGAGAAACGAAAAACCTGCAGAAGGATGAATTTTAGTCATTGGCCAATAGTCATTAATTATGTTACAAATTAACTAATGAAAAATGACCAATGACTTAATGACCAATGACTTCATAATTAATCTAATACATTGTACTTCACCTTTGCCTGGCGGTATTTTAAAGCCAAAAAAAGCACCAATGCTATAAACATTATTTCATGGGTAACAGCGGGGGTAATCGCTTTTTCTACAATGTGCCAGGTGCTTGTTCTAAGTGTTTTCAATGGCTTTGAGGACCTGGTGCAATCACTCTATTCTAATTTTTATTCTGATGTGAGAGTAATTGCGCCATCCGGTAAAACCATCCATCTTACAGCGGCACAAATTGCAGAAATTCAAAAATTTCCCGGTGTTAAAAGCACCTCCTTAGTAGCTGAGGATAAAGCCATGTTGCAAAACGGCGAGCTGCAAACCGTTGTCTTTCTAAAAGGTGTTGATAGTAATTATGCCAATGTTTCCGGTGTGCCCTCTAATATGTTGAATGGAAAATTTAATATTGGTAATACAGAAAACCCCTTCTTGGTCTTAGGTTCTGGAATTGAAAATGCCATTGGTGTTGAGTCTGATAAAAGTGTATTGCCGCTTACAGTGTTTTTGCCAAAGAAACACAGCAGCAATAGCGGAGATATTCTTTCATCGTTAAGTGAAGGTAACGCATATCCTTCCGGCAGTTTTGCTATACAGCAGGATTTTGATAACAAGTATGTGCTTACAAATATTGATTTTGTAAAACAACAAATGGAATTTGCAGCAGACGAATATAGCGCTCTGGAAATTTCGCTTATTGATCCGAAGGAAACAGACGAAAATACTTTAGCACTCCGGGACAGGCTTGGAAAAAATTACAAAGTTCAAACCAAATACCAGCAAAACGCCAGTTTGTACAACTCCATGAAGTTAGAAAAATGGGCTATTTATGCTGTATTAACCCTGATCCTTATTCTTGCCGCTTTTAACATGATCAGTGCATTAACTATGCTTGTTCTGGAAAAGAAAAAAGACATTAGCGTACTCCAATCACTTGGCGCACACCGTACGCTTATAAAAAAAATATTTTTAAGTGAAGGCTTATTATTGGCCATAACAGGCGCTGCAGCGGGCATCTGTCTTGCCTTATTGATTTGTGTTCTACAGGTAAAATTTCACCTTGTAAAACTTGAAGGCAATTCCTTTTTAATAGATTATTTTCCTGTAAAAGTTTTATTGCCTGACATTCTGTTAGTTGCTGCAACCTCCTTACTTATTGCCTTTATTGCAGCCTGGTTCCCGGCTCAAAAGGCCAGTAAACAATCGTTTCAGTTAAAGATCTAAATGAAACATCAGTAATCTGGCATGGTAGAAGGCAATTGTTTTAAAGCCAGTTCTAATTGAGCATCGTTGGGTGCAACACCATGCCATTCATAATTGCCAACCATAAAATCAACACCAAAACCCATAGCGGTTTTCATTAAGATAATTATGGGTTTGCCTTTGCCAACAAAGGTTTTAGCTTCAGTTAAACCAGCTACAACTGCATCAACATCATTGCCTTCCATTTCCATTACATGCCAGTTAAAAGCTTCAAACTTTGCTCTCAAATTATCTAAAGACATTACTTTTTTTGTAGGGCCATCAATTTGCTGACCATTCCAATCTATAGTGGAAATCAAGTTATCAACCTTATGATGGGCCGCAAACATTATAGCTTCCCAGTTTTGGCC
>JANLXV010000324.1:0-2189 GCA_031365305.1 Chitinophagaceae bacterium | reverse complement strand
GCATGGCTCGTAGCGAAGTTGTTGACAGCAAAAGCGGTTCGCACTTAGGGCATGTATTTGATGATGGCCCGAAACCAACGGGTAAGCGCTTTTGTTTAAACTCTGATGCCTTGATTTTTGTTCCGGAAGGTGGTGCCCCTCCAACCGGTTCAAAAGGCAAATAACTCCCACTACTTAAAATTTATCATGAGAAAATTCCCGTTACTGTTTTTATCGATGTTTATGGCGGTTGGGCTTATATCCTGCGCCCAGCAAAGCAAACAGCCTGTTCCTAAAAAAATTCAAAAAGATCTCTCGAAATATTCAAAGGCAACATTTGCATCTGGCTGTTTCTGGTGTGTTGAAACGGCCTTTGAAAGTGTGAAAGGTGTGGAAGAAGCTGTATCAGGTTACTCAGGTGGTAAAGAGCCTAACCCGACCTATGAGCAGGTAGGTGCCCACCAGACAGGTCATGCTGAAAGTGTGGAGGTATATTATGATCCGGCAGTGGTGTCTTATGAAACATTGCTTAAAGTATACTTCGGCTCACAGGATCCTACACAGGTAAACGGGCAAGGGCCAGATCATGGCGCACCATACCGTTCATTAATTTTCTACAATACTGCGGAGGAGAAATTACTGTCAGAAAAATATATGGTTGAAATACAGAAAAATTATAATAAGCCGCTAACAGTGCAGATTGTGCCCTTCGAAAAATTTTGGCCGGCTGAGGATTATCACCAGGATTATATTTCAGTTAACCCTGACGTGCCCTACGTTCGTATGGAAAGTATTCCCCGCATCAGGCGTTTTCAAAAACAATTCCCAGAATTAATAAAGCCAGATCACAAATTTTAATCTTTAAAGACCTCACAGGTTTTTAAAATCTGTACGGTTTCATTTTTAATCAACAGCATGAAAAAAGTATTTCTTTTTATAAGTTTCATCTTCTTATCACTATTAACGTTTGCCCAAAAAGTTCCTTCCCATCAACAGTGGGACAAGTTGCTTAAAAAGCATGTTAATACTACGGGTCTGGTAAGCTATAAAGGTTTTCAAAAAGACCAGGCTGAGCTAAGTGCTTATTTAAAAACATTAAGCGATAATGCCCCTCAAAGCAACTGGAGCGAAAACGATCAGAAAGCTTACTGGATCAATGCCTACAATGCATTTACTGTTGCGCTTATCTTAAAGCACTATCCTGTAAAAAGCATAAAGGATATTGCGGGTAATATTTATAAAATCAATACACCATGGGATATTAAATTTATTGAAATCGGCGGAAAAAAGTATGATCTGAACAATATTGAACATGGTATTTTAAGAAAAAAATTTGATGATCCCCGCATACATTTTGCGTTGGTCTGTGCGTCTATTTCCTGCCCTAAGTTGCGCAACGAAGCGTATACCGGTCCCCAATTAAACGTTCAGCTTGATGGCGCAGGAAAAGATTTTTTAAATGATAGATCGAAGAACAGGATTGGCGCCGACAAAGCAGAATTGTCAAAATATTTTTCCTGGTACAAAGGCGACTTTACGAAGAATGGTTCTCTGGCAGATTTTATAAACAAGTATTCTCAAACCAAAATGAATAGCAACACAAAAATTAATTCTATTGATTATAACTGGAGCCTTAATGAACAGAAATAACTAACTGGCAAAAGGCAAATCGCAATAAAAATGCAGTCTTCGGATATTCTATAACCCTTAATAATTCCATTATGCAGAAGCTTCTATTGGTTTATTGCTTGTTCTTAATATCATGTGATACTTCACAACAAAATCCCGGTAAACAGCTTCTCGAAAAATCTATTTCATACCACGATCCTGAAGGTGAATGGTCTAAATTAAAAGCCAGGTTTTATTTAAGCAACACCGACACTGCCGGTAAAGAAGATCTTTTCCAGTTGGAAATGGATAATGCGACAGGCTATTTCTGTCACATATCAAAGCAGGATGGGAAGGAAATTGTGAAAGGCACATCGAAGGGGAAAGATTTTTTCTTAATAGATGGTCAGCAACAGATTAGTGAAGAAGACCGAAAAAAGTATGAGCTCAATGCCGAAAGCGTAAAATGGGTTCATAATTTTTATGGTTACCTCTATGGGTTACCAATGAAACTGATGGATGCAGGCGCTACTATTTCTGATACAGTCTCCAATGAAGAATTTAATGGGAAAACTTACGAAACTATCCAGGTAAAATATGAT
>JANLXV010000287.1:0-2932 GCA_031365305.1 Chitinophagaceae bacterium | reverse complement strand
CATATTGCGCATTGTTCTAATAACAGTTTCTACCCTTAAGCCAGTCATATCTGCAATTTGCTGCCTGGTTAATTTAAGTTGATTGCAATCGCTGCAAAAATTTTTATGTTCAGCTTTTAAATAGTTGAGTATGGTAGCTATCATTTTCTCGGGGCAATGAGTAGAGAAAGATTTTAGCATTGATAATTTAAACCTCAATCTTTTTGAGAGCAGCTTTGTCAGGGCAAAATTAATGTCACTATGTTCATTAATCAACTCAAGAAAAGCGTGTTTGTAAAGCCGTATTACTACACTTTCTTCATCTGCTATAGCAGTGGCAGCATAAGGGCCATCATCAAAAAGTGGAAGTTCGCCAAAAGATTCACCTGGTTCCAAAATGGCGTGGATAAATTCTTTACCATCATCATCTATATTAACCCACCTTACTTTGCCGCTTATGAGTTGATGATAAAAAGAACAGGATTGGCCTTCGTTAAAAATAGTTTCTTCAGCACGTACTTTTTTATAAGCAGCACCACATGCAAGTAATAAGTTAATATCAATCAAAATTGACAAATTATGATGATGAAATAAGCCCACAACCAAATGAAGTCGTGATGCTCCATTTTTGACCGGCTTAATTTAATTGCCTATACGCTCAGTTTGCAGTTGGAATTTGGGTATTGTATAATGCACTACATAATAATGTTGATAGCATTCAAATTTCTTTTGTTGCTATTCAACATGCTGATGAGTTAAAGGTCACTTCTTTTTTTAACACTATACATTTATTTTTCAATTATGATCAAACGCATAAAAACCCATTTTATCATCAGCTAATATTGCATAACAGGTTTTCACTATCAAACATTAAATAACATGAAAAGAATAATTGTATTGGGCCTTATGGCAATAACAACTATTATGTTTGCGTGTAACAGTGGCGGTTCTGCTGAATCTAAGCAAACAACAACAACTCCTGATCCAAATGGCGAAAAAATTCCAACGCCAGGCGGCGATGCTCCTGCTTATGATCCTCACCGTGGTGTAGGAAAATTTACCAAGGTTGACGTTGGCGATAAATTAAATGCTCCATTTGCGTCTGCCGGCGAAAAAATATATGGTGTAAAATGCTCCGGTTGCCACAAGCTTACTGATGAAAGATTAGTTGGCCCTGGATGGAAAGGGGTTTCAGAGAGACACCAGCCTGAATGGGTAATGAATTTTATTACGAATACAGATGCAATGATTGATAAAGATCCCAAGGTGCAGGCACAGCTTGAAATATGTTTAGTGCGAATGCCTAATCAAAGCTTATCAGATGATGACGCAAGAAACCTGCTTGAATTCATGCGAAAAAATGATGGTGTAAAATAGCTTGCTGAACATTTAGCATAACTGCAATCATCACTTTTTTTTACCAAATACTTTAAAAGCAGGATAGCTACTGCTAACAGGAATTTTATGGGCTGGAAATATGCCTAAAAAATTAAACCTGCTTTGCTATAAACAAGTAACACTCAAATTAAATCTACAAATAATGACATTAATAAAACACACTGCTTTGGGTCTGGCTGCGCTTGCATTAATTTTTTGCATAGCGTCGTGTAAGCCAAAAAATATAGGCTCAGCGGTTAGCGGCGATGCTGCTTCTAAAACCTATGTAGCCCCCGGCAAATACGACGACTATTACAATTTTGTTTCAGGAGGATTTAGTGGTCAGTTGGCCGTTTACGGCATACCCAGCAGCAGGTTACTGCGTGTAATTCCCGTTTTTTCCGTTGATCCGGAAAAAGGCTGGGGGTATAGCGAAGAAACAAAACCGATGTTGAACACTTCACACGGCCGGGTGCCCTGGGATGATCTGCATCACGTGGCCATGTCGCAAACAAATGGCGAAATTGATGGCCGTTGGGTTTTTGTAAATGGTAACAATACGCCTCGTGTAGCCCGTATCGATCTTACCACTTTCCGTACAACAGAAATTTTAGAATTGCCAAACAGCGGTGGCAATCACTCCTCACCATTTATTACAGAAAATACTGAATACGTTATTGCGGGTACAAGGTTTAGCGTACCTCCGGATGATAAGAATGGTGATGTTCCTATTAATACTTACAAACAAAATTTTAAAGGAACCATCAGCTTTATCAGTGTTAATAAAACTAATGGCAATATGGACATTGCTTTTCAATTGCAATGCCCTGGTGTAAACTTCGATTTAAGTCATGCAGGAAAAGGAAAATCAAGCGGGTGGTTTTTCTTTAGTTGCTATAATACAGAACAGGCTAATACTTTATTGGAAGTAAACGCATCTAAGCGTGATAAAGATTTTATTATGGCTGTAAACTGGAAGAAAGCGGAAGAATTAATTAAGGCAAATAAAGGACGTAAGCAAACTGTAAAATATGCGAGCAACCGCTTTGATGAAAAAACGCATACAGCCACTTCTACCATAAAAAATGAAGTAACCGTTTTAGACGTTAAGGATTTTCCGGAATTGGTTTATATGATTCCCTGCCCCAAATCTCCACATGGCTGCGATGTAGATCCATCAGGAGAATACATTGTAGGGAGCGGAAAATTAGCCGCTTTAATTCCGGTATTTAGTTTTGATAAAATACAGAAAGCCATTGCTGATAAAGCATTTGAAGGAGATTATGAAGGTATTCCGGTAATTAAATATGAAGCTGCTTTATATGGCGAAGTTAAAAAGCCGGGGCTTGGTCCATTACACACAGAGTTTGATGATAAAGGAAATGGATATACTTCCATGTTTGTTTCATCCGAGATTGTAAAATGGAATATTAAAGATTTAAAAGTTCTGGACAGAGCTCCAACTTACTACTCTGTTGGACACTTATGCATTCCTGGAGGGGATACTAAATCTCCAACAGGAAAATATCTGATTGCTTACAATAAAATTACCAAAGACCGCTATTTGCCAACAGGC
>JANLXV010000250.1:0-5899 GCA_031365305.1 Chitinophagaceae bacterium | reverse complement strand
ACTGCTCACCGCATTGCAGGGAATTAATTATACCGCTTTGTCTGAAACACAGCAAATAGACCTGGTACGTGCTTTTGAGCTGGTTATATCCCGCTTTGGAATGCCCGATGACGCAACAAAAGCTGCTGTGATAGCTTATCTTAATCCTCATTATCCAGCAAAAGGAGGCAATGAGTTGAACAGGCAATTAATAAAGGTATTAGCTTACCTGGATGCGCCACAGGTAGCAGAAAAAACATTGGCGATACTAAACGAAGCGAAGGATGATAATAGCTCAGGCCAGCAGGCATTTACTAATTCATCTGACCTCATCATGCGTAACCCGCAATACGGAATGGATATCGCAGGCATGCTGTCAAAGACGCCGCCGGGGCAGCAGACGTTTTATGCAACCGCATTAAGCCAGGTTAAAACAGGATGGACGCCTGAAATGCAGGATAAATATTTCAGGTGGTTTTATAATGCTTTTAGTTTTAAGGGCGGTTACAGCTTTGTAGGTTTTGTAGATTCGGCCAGGAAATCTGCATTGAAAAAGGTTACTAAAGAAAGGTTCGCTTATTTTAATAACCTTTCCGGAGATTCTATTGTTGGCCTTTCAGGAACAGATCTTGCAAAAAATGCAATGCGGCCAAAAGGACCAGGACGCAATTGGAACATGGAGGAAGCTGTGCCAATAGCAGACAGTGGCATCAGCCAGCGCAATTTTGAAAGAGGTAAAGCCATGTTTGCCGCATCGTTATGTATCTCCTGCCATGCTATAAATGGTGAAGGTGGTACGGCAGGGCCCGACCTTACAAAATTGGGTACGCGGTTTTCATATAAAGATATGCTTGAAGCAATTATTGAACCCAACAAAACAATCTCTGATCAATATGGCGCTACGGTCCTTTATCTTAAAGAAGGCGGGTCTGTAGTGGGAAGGCTTATAAGCCAGGACAATGATAAGTATGTGATCTCGCAGAATCCATTTTCACCCTTAGTAACAAGAGACATTGCAAAGACGAATGTCATTAGAACCAGGGTTTCAGAAGTTTCACCAATGCTTCCCGGTTTGATAAACGGCTTAAACCCCCAGGAATTAAAGGATTTATTGGCCTACCTGAGAGCAGGAGGCAATCAAAAGGACACTATTTTCTCAACAAAAACAAAGCTTGCATTTGAATAATAATGAAGAGCTTTAACGATAGCATTGAACAAAAAACTACAATTGCTTTCTGCTCTTAGTGTGTCTTTTAAAATAGTTTACTTTACAATTAGCGATGCCTGGCTTAATAAGAGAATATGGATCTGACCAATCAATCATGGCGCGATAAGATTTCTAATACCGCACAAATAGGTGGTATAGAAACATCTGTTTTGGATAATGGTGCAGGACGGGGTACACGAATTGCATGGATAAATACAGGCACCGGATTGCGTTACAAAGTGGTTATTGACCGGGCTATGGATATTGCAGATGCGTTTTATAATGAATATAGTCTTGCATGGTTAAATCAACCGGGCGTTACATCGCCTCAACCATTTTCACATAAGGGAGTTGATTGGTTGCGTACTTTTAACGGCGGACTGCTTACAACTTGTGGCCTCTCTCATGTTGGCGGCCCTGAAGCTGATGAATTTGGTGAACGGGGCCTGCACGGATCAATTAGTAATACACCTGCAGAAATAGAATCAATCATACAACCAGACCCTGCAAATGGCAGCTTTGCGATGAGCATTGCAGGGATCATTAAAGAAACCCGGATTTTTGGCCCAAGCCTTCAATTGAAAAGAACAATCTCAGGAACGCTTGGCAACGCTTCAATAACAATTCATGACGAAATAATGAACCGCGGCAATGAACCGGTTCCGCTTATGTTGCTCTATCATTTTAATTTCGGATGGCCGCTTGCGGATGAAGGTGCAGATATCATCTGGAAAGGCGAATGGCAGCTTCGCTACGGGGATGAAAATAACAGGATCTTCAACAAAAATAATAATTTTCACAAATGCCCTGCTCCGCTTGAAGCGCATAAGGGCAGCGGGGAAGATGTGGTGTTTGTTGATATAGCCGCTGATGATATTGGCATGTGTATATGTGGATTGCATAATACAGCAATGGGGCTTGCAGTAGCTTTAGAATTCCGGAAAGATCAATTACCATGGTTTACTAATTGGCAGCATTTCGGTAAAGGCGAATATGTTACAGGCCTGGAGCCAGGAACAAATCCGCCAATAGGCCAGGCAAAAGCGAGAGCTCAAAATGAACTTATACTTATTGAGCCTGATGAAATAAAATTATTTGATTTGAAGATGGAAGTATTGACCGATAAAGAAGCTATCAACGATCTATTAAATTATAACGGCTCTGGATAATAGTCAATGGTCAATGGTCAATTTTAAAATGGTCAATTTGCAATTGAAAATTTTTAGCCCCCACAATTGAATAAGAACGAAAGCGATTAATAATCTTAATAATTACAAATGGAAAAACAAATTTTGGCTCAACAAGCACTTGACCAGGGAAAAGGTATTTTGCGCCTGGCGCCAACATGGGTGCCAAGATCATTTTGTGTACCTGGCAGAAGAATAAGATTGCATCCTGATGATTATTATGTTTTAGGTGGTCAGCGTGGTGGCATTGATGAACGTTGGCTTTCCTCTACCACACCGGCAAAAAATGGCCCGTTAACAGGAGAGAATGAAGGATTAAGCGCCGTTGTTTTTAATGATGGAAATAAGGAGGTGCAATTTTTATTAAAAGATGCCATTGATGAATTAAAAGGCGATTTGATTGGGAGTCGCTTGTGGGATGAATACAATAGCTGGCCAATGTATTCAAAGTTTTTCGACAACATGGGCCCTCTTCCGCACCATGTACATCACAATGATGAAAAAGCTGCGTTGATAGGGCAGAAGGGCAAACCTGAAGCCTATTATTTTCCTCCGCAGTTGAATAATCATGGTGGCGATTATCCTTATACTTTTATCGGTATTGCACCCGGCACTACTAAAGAGCAAATCAGGGAATGTCTTGTAAATTTCACTAAAGGCGATAATAAAATTACCAATTACTCGCAGGCCTATCGGCTTGAGCCTGGCACCGGTTGGGATGTTCCGCCGGGACTGCTTCACGCACCGGGAAGCCTGTGCACTTATGAGCCTCAAAAAGCTTCCGACGTTTTTGCTATGTATCAATCACTGGTAAATGAGGCAATCGTTCCTGAGGAATTATTGTGGAATGGATCTCCTAAAGAAAGCATTGGTGACTTTGATTCACTGATGGATATACTCGACTGGGATTTAAATGTTGATCCGAATACAGTAGCAAATCGTTTTATGGCTCCAAAGCCTGGGAAAGATGTGGTAGAAATGAAAGGGGAAGGATACTTAGAGAACTGGATTTGTTATAAGTCTGATGCTTTCAGCGCAAAGGAACTAACTATTTTCCCCGGGCAAACAGTTACCATTAAAGACAGCGCTGCATACGGCATAATTGTTATGCAGGGGCATGGTAAAATGGGTGTATGGCATATAGAAACGCCTGCGTTAATTCGTTACGGCCAGTTAACCAATGATGAATTTTTTATCAGTGAAAACGCTGCAAAGGAAGGTGTTCAACTAGTGAATGCTTCATCAACTGACCCAATCGTAATATTAAAACATTTTGGTCCTGCAAATCCTGACCTCATTGTATGATGCTATTACAATTAATCCCTACAATATAATTACATGCAAAAAAATAATTATCCTAAACTGCACAATGCTACCTGGCCCGGTATTGTGGGCAAAGGCCCCGATTCAGAACCACCCATTTCTCTTGATACCTTACTTGACTTAACCGTTGCTGCAGAAGTGGATGGTGTTAAGTTTGACGGCATTGATATTGGCCTTTTTGAACCGCATTTTAATATAGATGAAACAGATGATGGCATAAAAAAATTGGCCAACAGGGTTGAATCTCTCAACTTAAATATTGGAAGCCTTGTGGCTCCTGTTTGGGGTGGCCCTGCGATGGGTAGTAAAGAAGACAGGGCGGTATTTACAGACATGGTTCGCAGGTCATGCCGCTTTGGTATGAAGCTGCGTGAATTAGGCGTACGTCCCAATGGCATTGTACGAATTGATTCCGCAAGTAAACCGGAAGCGTGGTTAACTGATCCTGAAAATAATACAAAGCTTATTGCAGATACTTTCAGGGAAGCTTGTGATATTGCCGCTGATTATGGCGAAAAGCTTGCGGCAGAAGGTGAGATTTGTTGGGGTGGAATGCATAGCTGGAAAACTATGATAGATACATTGGAAGCGGTTGACCGTACTAACATCGGCTTCCAGGCGGATATGGCGCATACTCTTTTATACCTGCTCGGTTATAACAGGCCTGAAGACAGGATACTGCCGAATGACTTTGAATGGAGTGACCGCAATGCTTTGGACAAAGGACTGAAGAAATTAACGGATGCTTTAAGGCCCTGGACGATAGATTTTCATGTAGCACAAAATGACGGCACCGTTCATGGAACCGGCTCTCATGATAAAACAGGCCGGCATTGTCTTGCAACAGACGCCAATGGTAAGTTGGATATTGTACACGATGCCGGTTATTGGCTGCGTAATAGTGGGGGTGAATTAACCAAAGCCTTTAAGCATATATGTTGGGATGGATGTATGTTTTCAAATGAAGTGATGACACAGCAAAAAACATGGAATGATATATTGGCTGTCTTGATCAACGTTCGGGAAGCGCATGGATGGTTTAAAGAGCAGGTTTAGATGTAGGTCAACCTTCTAAACGAGATAACTTCTAAACCATCAAACTTTCTAAACTTCTTACCACTATTATCCGGGAACATTTAATACAGTTACAATGTCAAAGAAACAATTAAGGATAGGTTTAATAGGATGTGGTTTTATGGGAAGAACGCATTCAAACGCTTATAGGCGAGTGGCGAATTTCTTTCCTGCGTTAGAATTTACACCGGTTTTAAAAGCGGCCTGTTCACGCAACGAAAATAAAGTGCGTGCTTTTGCAGAACAGTGGGGATATGAATCAATTGAAACGGACTGGAAGGCAATGGTAAAACGTGAGGATATTGATGCAATAGATATCTGCACACCCAATGATACGCATGCAGAAATTGCTATTGCTGCTGCAGAATTAGGAAAAATGATATTGTGTGAAAAGCCGCTTGCAAGAACGTTGGCTGAGTCACAATTAATGGTGAATGCTGTGGAAAATACCGGGGTACAAAATACCGTTTGGTATAACTACCGTCGTATACCCGCAGTTACTTTAGCCAAGCAAATTGTTGATTCAGGCAAACTGGGAAAGATCTATCATTACAGGGCGAACTTTCTGCAGGACTGGACCATCAATGCTGACCTTCCTCAAGGTGGTGAAGGCTTATGGCGCATGGATGCAGATGTAGCCGGGTCCGGTGTTACAGGAGATTTGCTGGCACATTGTATTGATACCGCTATGTGGCTGAATGGGGCAATTAAAGATGTATCTGCTGTTACGGAAACGTTCGTGAAAGAACGTGTTCACCAGTTAACAGGCATGGTTCAAAAAGTGGGTATTGATGATGCCTGTATTTTTCATTGCCATTTTAAAAATGGTTCATTAGGTCTTTTTGAATCTACGCGATACGCACGTGGGCACAAAGCATTATATACAATGGAGATCAACGGGGCCAATGCTTCTATCCGGTGGGATCTGCATGATTTAAACCGCCTTGCATTTTTTGATAATGCCGATGATTCAATAGTGCGTGGATGGCGCTCTATTCACGTGACAGATAGCGATCAGCCATACATGGACAAGTGGTGGGTGCCTGGATTGGGAATAGGATATGAACATTCTTTTGTTCACCATGTTGCTGATTTTTTAAAGAGCCTCGAAACAGGAGCGCCTTGCAGT
>JANLXV010000239.1:0-13996 GCA_031365305.1 Chitinophagaceae bacterium | reverse complement strand
TGAAGTTCGTGTGCCGGTTGATGCGTATTATGGTGCCCAAACGCAACGCAGTATTGATAATTTTAAAATTGCCCAGGACATTAATAAGATGCCTAAAGAGATTATTGAAGCATTTGCCTATTTAAAAAAAGCGGCAGCAATTACTAATCTTGAAGCAGGTGTTTTGCCCAGAGAAAAAAGTGATTTGATCGGTAAGGTTTGCGATGAAATACTTGCGGGAAATCTTTTACAATATTTTCCTTTGGTGGTTTGGCAAACAGGCAGTGGTACACAAACCAATATGAATGTAAATGAAGTAATCGCTTACAGGGGTCATGTGTTAAACGGCGGCAATCTTCATGATAAAGAAAAATTTTTACACCCTAATGATGATGTCAATAAATCTCAATCCAGCAACGATACCTTTCCAACAGCCATGCATATTGCGGCTTATAAAATTTTAATTAAGCATACTATCCCCGCCATTGAGGAATTAAAAGAAACCATCAGCAGCAAGGCTAAAGCGTTTATGCATGTTGTAAAAATTGGCCGCACTCATTGTATGGATGCCACGCCGTTAACAGTAGGGCAGGAGTTTAGTGGTTATGCGTCTCAACTTGAGCATGGCTTAAGAGCTATTAAAAATACGCTGGCTCATCTAAGTGAGTTAGCCCTTGGCGGCACCGCCGTGGGTACAGGCATAAACACACCAAAGGATTATGCAAAAAATGTGGCCCAAAAAATTTCGGAGCTCACGGCGCTTCCCTTTATAACTGCAGAAAATAAATTTGAAGCGCTGGCTGCCCACGATGCTATTGTGGAAGCGCACGGCGCTTTAAAAACTGTAGCCGTAAGCCTGATGAAGATCGCTAATGATATACGCTTATTATCATCAGGGCCACGCAGCGGAATAGGGGAAATATTTATCCCTGATAATGAGCCCGGATCATCTATTATGCCTGGTAAAGTGAATCCTACGCAATGTGAAGCGTTAACCATGATTGCAGCGCAGGTAATGGGGAATGATGTAGCCATTAACATCGGTGGCGCCACCGGCCATTTTGAGTTGAACGTTTTTAAACCGGTGATGATCTATAACTTTTTACACAGCGCAAGGTTAATAGCGGATGGCTGCAGAAGCTTTAATGAAAAATGTGCGGCAGGCATAGAACCAATTAAAGAAAATATTGAAAAGCACGTGAACAATTCATTGATGCTGGTAACGGCTCTCAACACAAAGATCGGTTATTACAAGGCGGCGGAGATAGCGCAAAAGGCACACAAAGAAGGCACCACTTTAAAAGAGATGGCTGTTAAATTAGGCTACGTAACCCCTGACCAATTTGATGAATGGGTTAAGCCGGAAGATATGGTTGGAGATTTAAATGCATAAAAGATTGTAATGTAAGAACAAAATTTTCTTCAATAGATAGCCCCATTCATGCGGAAAGCTTTTTTGCTGTTGGTAATCCTTCTGATAATTTCTCTATTAACAAGGGTTTGGTTTTATAATTTATATTATTCCGATATTTCTAACAAAGAAATGTTATTGAGTTTTTACTGGGGATTCAGAAGCGACTTTACAATACTATTTTTTTTAAACCTGCCTGTATGGTTATATCTTTTATTTCAGGATCATGATGATAATAAAAGCAAAATCCTGCGGAGAATTATTTTCTATTTCTTTCTTCTCCTAAACACTTTAATTTTTCTTATCAATTTTATAGATCTGTTTTATTATCGCTTTACCCTGCGGCGAAGTACGGTAAATCTTTTGTTTTTATTGGGTGATTCTGCCGAAGCCTTACCAAGCTATTTGCAGGAGTATTGGTATGGCGTTGCAATTTTTGCGGTTATAATAATTTTATTTTACTTGTTTTCCAGACAAGTTTTTTTAAGGTCTTCCCAACTGCCATCTATTAAAATGCGGAAGTACCGGATTTCAACGGCTGTTTTTATTTTAATTGCTGGTTTTGCTTTGGCGTATGGATTAAATAAAAAGCCCTTGCAGCCTGTAACATTGTTTCTTTATATGCCATCTCATTTACAACCTTTGGCCAATAATTCTGGATTTTCAATGCTCTATTCCATACTAAAACCTCAATCAGTTTTAAGTGAAAAGCATTATTTTTCAAATGATGAGCTTGATAAAATTTTTCCCATAACAAGAGCGTATAAGCACATTGATTCTTTCAACAGCAAAAACGTGGTGCTGTTTATTCTCGAGAGTTTTTCTAAAGAATTATTGGACCCTTCATCCGTTCATAAAGCCCGTATGCCATTTCTTGATTCAATCATGGCAATGAGTACTGTGTCTGACAATTCTTTTGCTAATGGCTTTGAATCTAACAAAGGCATTGTAGCTATTATGGGCAGCTTTCCGCCTTTTATGGAAGAGCCTTATTTTAATTCAGTTTATGCAAGTAACAGGATGAATGGAATAGGAAGCATTCTTACTGCAAAGGGTTATCAAACCAGTTTTTTTATGGGAGCAAACTACGACCATTTTGGATTTGCTAAATGGTGTAAAATTTTAGGCATCCAAAAATATTATTCTGAAAAGGATTATAACAATAGTAAATATCATGATGGAAAATGGGGCATTTCTGATTATTACTTTTTGAAGTATACTGCCGGGGTATTAAAAAATGAGAAGAAACCTTTTTTTACAACTGTATTCAATTTGTCGAGCCATATCCCCTTTGTTATTCCTGATTCTCTTAAAAGCCAGTTTTCCTATCGTGGGCAAAATGCTCAGCAAAATGCGGTGAGTTATGTGGACTTTTCTTTAAATACTTTTTTCAATGAAATAAAAAAAGAATCCTGGTTTAATAATACCATTTTTGTTTTTTGTGCTGATCACGCTTTCTTTTATCAACGCAGTAATCAACCGCTAAGTAGTTATTTAAAAATCCCAATATTTTTTTACGTACCCTGGCGTAAGCCGGTTCAAATAAGCAAGGCTGTTCAACAAATGGATGTTATACCCACCATTTTAGACCTGCTTAATTATTCACAATCATTTACATCTTTCGGAAGAAGTTTTTTTGACACCTCTTCCAGTTATACTTATTGCAATGTTTTAAATGACTATTTTATCAGCAACGATTCTTATATCCTTAGCTTTTCTCCGGCGAAAAACAAAGTCAATGCATTGTTTAATTATAAAAGAGATAGTTCTTTTAAGACAAATCTGCTAAATAATCCTGCCTTTACACCGCAAAAAAATAATCTTGAGCTAAATATAAAAGCTTTTACTCAGCGATATCATAATACATTGTTACGTGATAGTTTTGTAAAATCTAAATAGCTGAGAATATTTTACCACAGACATTTTCTTTACAAGACAAGTATATAAACATTGGAATGTTTTATGCTATTAACATCCTGACCTGGAATGAAAATTTAACGGTTTATATTTATTTTCAGGTGTATGAACTAAGGGTTAAATTTAATTTTATTTATTAGTGATAATGCCAGTTTCCAGGCTTAAGCCTCGCTCAAGAAAATTCATAAAATATTTTATAGTTATTATAGTTGTTGCCAGCCTGATAACATTAGGTGTTCAATTGTGGTTTGCACACAATGCCCGTAACGTTCTTAAGCAAATTGTTTATAGCAAAAGCGATGGAAACCTCAAACTGGAATTGAGTGAACTTAGGTTTGACCTGTTTTCCAACAAAATAAAAATACGTGAGGCAGACCTCGTAAGCGTTGATACCATAAATAAAGCATCCACCTATCACGTAAAATTCAGAAAGCTCACCCTACGTGTAAATAGTTTTTGGCCGCTCATTTTTCAAAATAAATTATTACTTGATTCCATTAAACTTCATGACCCGGAAATTGAGGTGCTTCAATGGAAAAGAGATACGATTGCCCAGGAAAACAAAAAAGATTTTTCTGTAACCAAGCAACTGGGAAAACTCTACAATTCAATGCTGGATGGTCTTGAAGCATTTGGCATCAGGCGCATCATTATTAATAATGCCAGGGTTAGCCTTATAAATAAAATAGACGAAGGTGAAGAACCTGTAACGGTTTCTCATATCTATCTTGATCTTAAAAGAGCCGGGTCTGATAAATCGAAACGAGATGTGTTTATACAAGACGAACAAACGGTAGACCTCAATACCACCGAGCAGGACATTGCTTTACCGGGCGGCAGGCACCGGCTGGCCTTTAAGAACTTTAACCTGCAGCTTTTTAAAAAACGCATTACAATGGATAGCTGTACCATTACGGCCCTTGCCACCGACAGTTCAAAAAACAGCTATAGTATTTTTTTTAAAAGACTGTCTCTTATCGGTGTTGATTTTAATGCCATGTACCGCTACAACCGTATAAAAGCAGATTCCGTGTATTGTGAAAATCCACTGTTTCATATCACACTGGAAAGAGGCAATGGCGCAAAAACTTCCACCTCTTTGCGCAAAAGACCTGATCCCGATAAGATTGTTAAGGAGCTTATTACAGATCTTGATCTTGCATTTATTGGCGTAAAAGATGCAGGCATTCACATTGATATACTTGGCAACACCAACCGTGAATTGTTCAATAGTAATAAAGACAATTTTGAAATGCGTGGCCTTAAGATCAATAGCGATTCCTCAACGCCGGTGCATGTTGACCGCTTTGATATGCTGGTTAGAGATTATCATTTGTATAATGAAGACAGTTCTTCCGCTTATACTTTTGACAGCCTGCACTTCATGAACAGCAAAATAGCCTTGAACAATTTTGCCATGGTATCTACACCATCTAAAGCAAAGCAGCGTAACACGGCCAATTTTTCTATTCCCTATTTTGAACTGTCGGGCATGGATTGGTATGACCTGATTTTTGAACAACGCCTGCAAGCTAAAGAGGTATATCTCGAAAACCCCAATATTGATTATATAAAAAATTCAAAGAAAATAAAACGTGTCCGCAAGTCAAACATGTTCTCACTCATGGAAAGCATTGATGAACTGGTATCAGTAGATAAAGTGAATATTGTGAATGGAAAGATCAGCATGAAAATGGGCGCCAACTCTTTTAATTTTAAAAATGCCTTTTTAAGAGTGTCAAGCAATAAGCTCTTACAATCTACCAATAATGAAGGTGTACGCGGAGCTGTAGATCATTTTTCTTTTTCTAATGGGGTATTAAATATTAAAGATATTACGGCAAAGCTCACTAATGCAAGGTATACCGGTAGCAACCTGGTACAGGTAGATCAGATAGTTGTAACAAGTGCGTCAGGAAAATTAAACGGCGCATTACAAAATGTTTTTTTGGATAATGTTGTTTTGGATGATGATAATGAAACCATGGTGGCGGATGGCCTCAGGTGGCAAAAAGGAAATTTGATTATTAAAGAAAATAAAGACGGAAAAAGTGACAATGTAAATCGCCCCAGGAGCAAAGGGAATTTGGAGTTAAGTAATATAGCCGGCAACAACACAACAGTAAAATTTATTACCGCTGCCTCTGCAATATCCGCTAACATCGCATCTTTTAAATTGCTCTCATTGCTAAAGCCGGCTAACGGCCCGCTTCAAATTGAAGGGTTACAGGTGAATGGCGATCACCTGGATATTGCCGGCAATCCGTTAAATATTTCAGCAGCATCTTTCCGGGTTCATGATCACCAGGCTTCTCATATTTCAGGCCTCAATATTACTAATATCGAAAACGGGGATTCACTATCAGTAAAAATCCCGGCAATGACTTTTGCCCCCGAGCTTAATGATATTTTCAACAGGCATTTTCATGTCAATAATATTTCGGTAGAACATCCGGTTATAACATCATCAAAAAAAATAATTACAGATACTGCGCAGTTTGCAGCTAAGCGTAAAAAACAGCCAACACGCATTACCATTGATCAACTCGTAATGCATGAACCGGACATTCTTATTAACAATTCTAAAAACGATTCAATCACCCGGATCAGTATTCCCAAAGCTGAGAAGAGTTCGCTGCTGGTAAAAAAGATAAATATATCCGACGGCGTAAATATTGGCAATCTCATTTTAAAAACAAGCGCTATTACTTTTGTAAAAACCGGGGGTGACACCTTAGGTGTATCTAATGGCAGCGTGGATGTTGAGCTTTCAGATATTACCTTAGGCAAAGAAGGAAGTAAGCCTAAATGGAATTTTTTAATTAATAGCCTGTTCCTGCAAAACCCCAACAGCCTGGCAATTGGTAAAAACAAAAACAGGTTATCATTTAAGCAGGCGGCTTTAGGCAATCTTAATTTATCGTCTGACTATCTTGATAATTTTGATAAGCTTGTAAAATTTAATGTGTCGGCCTGGTTAAAAACTGCAACAGGTGAATATAGCGACAGCACTACCACCTTAAAATGGTTCAATGCTGATTATAATTATAAGAAAAGAATCTTAAGCCTTGATTCATTTGCCTATTATCCTACGCAGCCGAAAGATTCTGTGTTAGCCAATACACCTCATCAAATAGATTATGTTACGCTGCATACCGGTCCAATACTTTTCTCCGATTTCAATCTTGAAAAATATAAAAAGGATAGCGCTATAATTGCCAATACCATTACAATTAGCCAACCGGAAATCACGATCACGAGAGACATGAAACCACAATTTCTTGCCGGAAAAATTAAGCCTTTACCGGTAGATATGATTAAAAGCATAAATGTGCCTTTATCGGTTGAAAAGATCAGGCTTGTAAATGGCAACCTGCAATATAGTGAGAGAAACGCTAAAACTCGGGCAGAGGGTACAGTAATCCTTACAAGACTAAATGCAGTGATTTCAAACATTCAAAACGGAAACTATAGCGGGACAGATTCGCTTAAGCTAACTCTGAATGCCTATCTTATGGATTCGGCCAAGATCAATTTAAAAATAAAAGAATCTTATAACGATAGCCTGGGTGGCTTTTTGATGACGCTGAGAATGAAGCCTACTACGTTAACCTTTCTTAACCCGGTGCTGGCGCCAATGTCAAACGTGAAGTTTACATCCGGGGTAATTGACTCATTTCATATAAGAGCCATAGGTAATGATGCGCTTTCGCTGGGAGAAATGAATATGTATTACCGCAACTTAAAAATAAAACTGGTAAAGGGCGGAGATGAGAGGAACACCACACACTTTAGAAGTGCTATAAGCTGGCTGGTAAATAATTTAATTATTAAGAGAAATAATAATGGCCGCACGGGTCTTGTTTATTTTGAAAGGCTAAGAGACCATTCATTTTTTAATTACCTGGTTAAGATGACCTTTAGCGGTATGAGCACAAGCATAGGTGTAAAAAAGAATAGTAAGCTATACAAAAAATACAAGGCCGAACTTCAGCAAAGAAGCCTTCCGCCAATTGAATTTGACAGCCAGAATTTTTAGTTTACCTGTGAACGTTTTAAAGAAAGAGTCTGCCCGTTTGAATCAAGATAGATCAACCCTATGCCTTTGGCATACCATCTTTCCTGAAAACCTTGTGATACGGCAGGGAACCCGGCAAGTAGGGTTAGAAAAAATTCAGTTTTTACTTTAATTACATCGTTGTAAGTTAGGCCACCCACATCGGCTGTAGCGGCCTTATCAACAATGGTATTTTCAATATAACCGGTTACAGGTATACCACTGATTTTAACAGAAAACGGAGCAGATTGATATTTTGTGCCTGCAGGAACATTATCTTTTAAAAAGGTGTACTCAATAACTACCGGCTCATCAATAATTTGGAAATATTTATACAGGTCTAATGCTTCAAAATAATTACCTCCCGCTTTGCGGTAATAAAAGGAGTCATTGGAGCCTGTCGGCGGTATCAAATCCTCTAAAAAAGTAGTATAGGTTTGCCCGTTAATTACAGGAGCAAAGGAATTAACCGTGGCCATTACTGTATCCTGGCTTTGGAAATCACTGTAATCGTAAACCCAAAACGAATTAGCCGTTGTTGGAAAATAATCACCAACCGGCGGCGGTGGCGGCGTACCTGGTAAATATCTCACCTGGAAATCGCAGGTTGAACTTGTAAAAGCGACTGAATATGTAAACTGGGCTGAATCTACCGGCGTACCGCTGCCGGCTAGTATTACATTTTGAACGCCTGTTGTGGTAAAGCTTCCCGACGCAGAAAACTTTACCCCATTTACAGTATTTGTAGTAATACTATAGGTACCTGCAGTAGCTACATTTACTTGCACCTGTACGGTATTGGTGCCGGCAAGCGCAATGCCTTGAGTATATGTACCACTAACCTGTATAGGTGCACAGGTTGTGCCGGTAGCATTTAATGTACCTGTAGCAACCGTGGTACCACTACCAAGGTTAATAGATGATGTAAACTTTCCCAATAGTATTTGTACAATATTGCCCGCAGAGTCTTTAGCCTGTCCTGAAAAAGTACCTTCAATTTTATTATTGGCCAATGAGGTAATAGTTACTATCAATTCACCGGTGAGTAAATCACCCTGAAAAATAGTTTTAGCCTGCGTAAAATATCTAAACTCTGCCTGCGATAAAGAAGCCAAATAAGCGCCCGGTGCAAAGTTGGTTGCAGAAGATAAAACGATTGAAAATTTTTGTGCCCGGTTAGCCGTGGCGCCTCTAATCTTGAGTGTTTTTGTAACACCTGCATTTGAGAGCACAGCAGAATCTACATTGCCGGTATAAAGCTTGCCGCTTTCAGTAAACTGCCATGAGCCAACTGCAGAAATACCGCCATCTTCAATGCTTTTTTCTTTTTGACATGCCGCCAAAAATAAAATGGTTAAAAAAGTAAGGCTAAGTGTTTTTAAAATTTTCATGAGAGGTAAGGTTATGAAACCTGCATTTCATCATTAACGATGGTTTGTGTTTCAACAGTATTTAAATCGGGTTGTTTTTTATCTGATGGAAAAAACCTGCGTTGAAATAGTAGGATGGTTATAACGCCACAGGATATGGCTGCATCAGCAATATTAAAAATAGGTCGGAAAAACGTAAATTCCTGTCCTCCCCAAAAAGGAAACCACTGTGGGAATCGGGCATTTTCAATTAATGGGAAATAAAGCATGTCTACAACTTTGCCGTGCAAAAACCCAGCGTACCCATGCTTCGGAAATATCTTTGCCACATTTAGAAATGCATCGCTGCTGTTTTCAAAGATCAGCCCGTAAAACATGCTATCTATTAGGTTTCCTAAAGCACCTGCAAAAATTAATGCCGCACAGGCAATAAAACCGGCATGTTGTTTTTGTTTAATAATTCTTGCCAGGTAAAAAACACCGAATACTACTGCTACAAGGCGGAATAAGGTGAGCAGCATTTTGCCCCACTCGCCACCAAATTTAAGGCCATAGGCCATGCCTTCATTTTCTATAAAGTATAGCCGGAACCAGTTGCCTGTAACCGGGTGCGATTCACCGACAAAAAAATGTGTTTTTACGTAGATCTTCAACGCCTGATCAACCACCACAATTAGTAATATGAGAAAAATAACTACTCTGCCTTTCAAAAGATTAAAATTGAGCGCCAAAGATAATAAAAACGAAGTATCATGGTGGCCCGGCTGCAATTGATGTCAATCACAAACGCCTTAATTATTGTAAATGTTTGTTATCATTCCTGGAAGTATACCCGCTTCACCCTGGAAGAAATACCCGTCATAATTTCATAAGGTATGGTATGCAGCCATTGGGCAATTTGTTCAACAGGCAGGCCTTCACCAAAAACAATCACCTCGTCACCTTCTTTTGCATGAGGTATAGCAGACACATCCAGCATGGTCATATCCATACATACGTTTCCGATCACAGGCATTAGTTTACCATGATAAAGCATTTTGCCAACCCCGTTGCCCAGGCCACGATCATAACCATCGGCATAACCGATACGAACCGTAGCAACGATGGTATCTTTCTTTAAAAAGGAACCACGGCCATAACCCACAGACTCACCTGCCGAAACTTTTTTTACCTGGGCAATAGTGGATGAAAGTGTGCTGACGTGTCGCAATTTTTTTTGCATGGCTTTATTATTGGCAATACCATACAAACCAATGCCAAGCCTTACCATCTCAAGCTGAAGAGCGGGGTGGCGGGAAATACCAGATGTATTGGAAATGTGTTTCAAAAATGAATACCCAAGCCTTGCCTCTAAAATGTCGCAACAACTTTTAAACTCAGCGGCCTGTTGTAATGTAAATGCGTCCTGCACCGGCGATTCACTTGCGGCCAGGTGGCTGAATACACTTTTTATTTTAAAATGATTGGTGTGTTTTAAAATGCTGCCGAGCTTCTTCATATCGTGCAACCGAAAGCCAAGCCTGTGCATACCGGTATCGCATTTTATATGTACCGGGTAATTGATTATGGCCGATGATAGTAAAAATTTATCAAACAATTGAAGTAAGCCGAACGAAAAAATTTCAGGTTCCAGATGATGTTCTACCAATGCATTGAATGTATTTTCTTCCGGGTTCATCACCATGATTGGCAAAACAATGCCTGCCTTTCTTAATTCCACGCCTTCATCGGCATAAGCCACTGCCAGGTAATCTGTTTTTTGATACTGCAGCAATTGTGCAACTTCAAAAGATCCACTACCATAACTGAATGCTTTTACCATTGCCATGAGTTTAGTATCAGGCAGAAGCATCTTTTTAAATTCTTTCAGGTTATGTACTATGGCATTAAGATTTATAGAAAGTATAGTTTGATGCGCTTTTTGTTTCAAAAGCTGGTTGATCTGTTCAAACCTGAATGATCTTGCACCTTTGAGCAGAATAATTTCATTAGAAAAATCAGCGGCTTTAAAAGTTTTTTTAAAAGTTTTTACAGATTCAAAAAAAGAGGTATCAGCAATAAAATTGAATTGCTCCCGGTGTTTTATCAGGCCTTCTCCAATGCCAATAAACCTGTTTATCTTTTTGTGGTGTAACAACTTTGCGATGGCAGCATACAACTCATTTTCAGTTTTACCGGTTTGTAAAATATCAGATAAGATCAAGGTGTGATTACTTTGCTGCTGTTGCTGTTGTAAAAAATCCAAAGCAATGTTTAACGACACAAGATCTGCACTGTAACTGTCATTTATAATTGTACAATTGTTAATACCCTTTTCCAGTTCCAACCGCATTTGTATCGGAAAAAGCAAATGCATTTTTTTAGCAATGTCCAACGCAGAATAATTCATGTACAATAGCACACACCAGCAGGTTATGGCGTTTTCGATGGAGGCATCATCAGTAAAAGCGATGTCTATATTATTTGTTTTACTCCTGTAAATACCTGTGATGCGGCACTGGGTTTCAAATTTTTTAATTGAAATAATTTGTAATGTAGCCGGCTTTTGTTTGCTCCAGCTAAAGAGCGTGATACCTTTTTTATTTTTTGTAAAGGCATGAATACCGGTTGAAAGTTTTTGATAATCTGAAGGAAAAATAATCACTTCTGAATGCAGAAACAGTTCCAGTTTTTCATTCACCTTTTCTTTCGTATTGGTAAAACCTTCATCATGAGCGGTACCAAGATTTGTGAAGATGCCAATGTCAGGCATAATCAATCGCTCAAGCTTTTGCATTTCGCCGGTGGTTGAAATACCGGCTTCAAAAATAGCCAGGGTATCAGATGACTGCATTTGTAAAATGCTTAACGGCACACCAATCTGCGAGTTATAGCTTTTCTGGCTTCTTACAATATTTTGATCGGCATCCAGCATAGCATTCAGCCACTCCTTAATAATGGTTTTACCATTGCTACCGGTAATGCCTATAACGGGTAAAGCTTTCCCGTTTTTTAAAGTGGTAAATTTTTTTCTGTGAAAGATGGCTAATTGCTGCAAGGCTTCTAACACATTATCAACAATAATAAAAGTTGAAGAATCATATTTTTCAATTGGGAAATGTGGGCCAACAACAAAACAACCAACGCCTTTTTGAATAAGATCATTGATAATATCAACGCCTTTATCAACCGAGGTATGTAATAAAAAAAACAAAGTTTGGTCTGCCTGTTCAACTTTTCGGCTATCTAATAATAGTTGAGATATTATTGGTGGAATTGCATTTGATATTTTTTTGCCCAACGTAATTGAGGCAATCTCCTGAATGGTATAATTAATATTTACTATCAATTAAAATAGCTTTAACGATGTAAATCATTTGCAGGCACTTTTGGCTTTTTATGAAAAGTTGAGTATAAGATAGACCCGCCTAAACAAACTACAATTACAGCCAATGATACAATAGTCGGAATATGAATATCTAAAAGTTCAACCAGCATTTTAACGCCAACAAAAATTAAAACAATAGCGATGCCTTGTTGCAGGTAATCGAATTTACTTACGGCGCCTTTTAATAAAAAGAATAACGAACGCAAACCCAATACGGCAAAAATATTTGAAGTATATATCACCAGTTTATTTTGTGTAATAGCAAACACTGCAGGAATAGAATCTAATGCAAAAACAATATCTGTAGTGGCTAACAAAATTACCACCACAAACAGCATGGTAAAAAACCGTTTGCCATTTATAACAAGACTGTATTTGCCGCCGCCATCTTTATTGGTAAGTGGTAAAACTTTTTTGATGGTTCTGTAAACCACATTTTTTTCAGGATCAAATTCTTCATCATGCTGCACAAAGAACATTTTTATGCCGGTATAAACCAGGAAGGCCCCGAACACATAAAGTATCCATCCAAACTTTGTTACAAGCGCAATACCTATGGTTATAAATATCACCCGAAAAACTATTGCCATCAAGATGCCGAGTAATAATACCCTTCCTATATATTCTTTTTTTACATTAAAAAAACTAAAGATGAGTATAAACACAAAAATGTTATCAATGCTCAGGCTCCACTCCATTAAATAAGCGCTGATGTATTCTATAGCCGTTTTTTGACCATCCTGGAACCACAGGTATAAACCAAAGCCAAACGCAAGGCCTATCCAAAAACAAGTTTGAAAAAAGGCTTCCTTAATTGTTATGGTGTGAGATCTTTTATTGAGAAGGCCAAGATCAAAAATTATCGCAACCAGTAAAACAATGCCGAAAATGATATAGGTTATTTGATCAGACGCCATGCGCAAAGATAGGCGCAGGTTACTTAAATTATTTGCAACTTATGAAGCGAACCGCTTACGGCGACTGTATTGATAGAGCCAGCCAAATATGCAAACCAATACAACAGGGCAGGCAAAATTTATCAGTTGCCAGTAACTGCGTTCTTCTTCTACTTTTTTTGTATTTAATAACCTTACCGTATAGTCTTTGGATTTGGCTTCATTTAACCCTGAAGAATTAACGAGGTAACTAATGCAGCTTTGTATAAAATCTTTATTTGCAAAAGTGTACTGGTACTGGGTTTCAGCGGTATAAGGATTAACACCCATTGGTAAAGGCTGTTCCTTTAATACACTATTTAGTGCAATATCACCATCGCTTATAACAATCATTTTATTGGAACGCAACGTGGCAGTTTGTGCAGGTGTGCCAAGGATTTCTAATGAATCCACCAGGGGTTTAGACATCCTGTTCGCATACAGAGAACTGAACCGGCCTTCAAGTAAAACAGCCACCGCAAGATCATGTTGTTTAAAGCTGGCATCTTCAGTTGCATTACGATTTTCATCACCGCTTATAAATGCCGGCGCACTAATAGTTTTGCTGTTAGCTGATGAAGCGAGTAAAATGGTTTTAGCAATACCCGGCGCTTTTACTGTATCAATAGTGTTTACAAAACGCCCCGCTACCAGCCCAATATTTTTATTGATAGAATGATTGGACTTTGATTGAAAAAGCGGGAAATAATTCCAATGCAAAAACTCATATTGTCCATTGCCATTTACATCAAAAGGTAAGAAGTCGCATTGCAGATCTAACAGCAGGTCAGGATTAATTCGAACACCATATTTAAATAATAGATCTTCTAAATTTAAATTTCTGTCATAAGCTATCACCCGGTTAAGATCACGAAGGCTATCCATTTCTGCCTGCAGCCTGTCAATGCACCAAAGAATTTTTCCGCCCCGCATTACATATTGATCGAGCTTTATTTTTTC
>JANLXV010000223.1:0-4177 GCA_031365305.1 Chitinophagaceae bacterium | reverse complement strand
AAATCCCGGCACAGGGTGAGAAAACTACTGTTGAAAAGTTTGCTTCACCAATAGTAAACTTCGAATTATCTTCGGAAGAGAATATAAAAGCTGCCACCCCAAGCAGCGATACCGAAACAACTTTACAGAACCAACAAAAATTTAATAAAGAAGCTAGCACCGTCCCTTCGTCCGGCGGTTACTTGGCCAAACCTTCTCAATTATATGCGGAGGAGCCAAACCCAAAATCCAAAACTGTGGAGGAACCTGCCCCATTGCAGATGCCGGTAAGGGTTGACGAACCGATTATCGAAATGCAACTGGTGGTTAAAGATTCCTTAGAAGCGATGGAGCCGAAAGAACAGAATGTACACCAACCTCAGCCTATCATGATGTCGAATGTAGAGGAGCTGCCACTAACAGACGATACAGACGAACCACGGCGCCGGGCTATGGAACGTATTGCGAAATTGAGAAATTTGTCTTTTAATTTAAACGCTGCGGACCCTAACAACGAGTTTGAATCTGTTCCTGCATACCTCCGTCGCAATATGGAATTACACAATTCCATTGCCGATGTTGAAACTTTTTATAGCAACTATACTGTAAAGTCAGATCAAAATAACCAGGCCGAGATCAGCACGATTAATACTTTTTTAGATGGCAAAAAGCCGGATTAAAATTCTAAACCTATAAGGTTTCAAAACCAGACCTATAAGGTTTCAAAAACCTTATAGGTCTTTTTATAAACCATGAGCAAACAGCACCTGCCACTCGTACCGGATCATTTTTACCATTTATTCAACAGAGCGGTAGGCAATGAAAAATTGTTTCGCTCACATAATAATTATTTGTATTTCCTGGAGAAAATGAAGCAACATATCATTCATGTTGCTGATGTGTTTGCTTATTCATTAATGCCAATCATTTTCATTTGCTTGTAAGAGTTAGGTCATTTGATGATCTGGCAACATATTTTGAACAAAAGAAATTGAAAGCGTATGATGTACAGTTTAATGACATGCCTGATTTTGTGATGGAACAATTTAGTAACTGGCTTTATGGCTACCCAAGGCATTTAATAAAATGTATAACAGAAAAGGCAGTTTGTTTATTGATTATTTAAAAAGAAGCGCAGCAGAAACAGAAGCGGATATAACCAGATTCATTTTTTACATTCACAGGAATTCGGTGCATCACGGTTTGACAAAAAAAATTGGCCAATGGCCTTATGATAGTTACCCTGTGATTTTAAGCGAAAGGTCAACCGCTTTAAAGCGGAGTGAAGTAATTGAATGGTTTGGTTCGAGGGAACAGTTTATTAAATTTCATGATCAGCCAGTACACTTAAAGAAAATTTTTACAGACCTATAAGGTTTTTAAAACCTTATAGGTCTTGCGATCATTAAAACCCTGTAAACGACTGCAGGTTTTTTTGTTTATGGATGCAATGAACTAGTTATAATTTCTGTCTGAAAATCTTCAGCACCTCATCCAATCCCCACCTTGGTGCAAGGGTGTAGGGCAGGCCAATTGAATTGGCTTCCTTGTGCCTGAATGGATTGTTATATTTCATCAAAAAATTTATTATGATGGAATTGATATTTTTAGAATACTGACACACTATAGTTGTGGGATATTTGTAAATACCGGCTGCCACGCATAAATACCATTAATCATTTTATTAAATTTTTTCTTTGGTAAGCTTGTCTCTTAAATAAATGGTATAATCACCGGCAGCTTATGATAAAAGATGGAATACTCAAATTAATCTTTGTTCCGGCATTTGCATTAGGTATTCCATATTTCTCAGGAATAATAACCTACAGCCGGTATAATTTTATTCAACTGGCAGGTGCTGTGCTCTATTTTACTTTTGTATCATTTAGTCTATGGAAAGGTTGTGAATGGTGTCATGTAAGAGTAAGGCGGTGGCATGGTTTAAAAGATAATCCTATAATTAAAATATTATCCATTTATTCAATATCTTTTTTACATATCCTCATTTCAGGAACCTGTTTTAGTTTAATATGGATGATAATCTCCAAAGAAACATTCGGTTGGCTTTCAATACTGCAGTTTTGTCTTTTTTCAATTTTAGCGGTTACAGTGTTCACACTTATCTATGAAATTATGTACCTAAGCAAAGAAAGACAAATTGATAATGAAATAGTTGACCAGTTGGATAATGAATTAACCCATGCGGAAATAACTGCACTAAGAAATGAACTTGATCCTCATTTTATTTTTAATTCTTTAAATACATTGTCCCAGCTTATTAATAAAGATAGTAAAGCAGATATTTTTAATAATAAACTTGCTGATGTTTACAAATATTTTTTGATTAACAAGGAAAAAGAATTGGTTTCTGCAGAACAGGAAATAGAATTCATAAAAAATTATTTTTTTCTTTTACAGATACGCCATGATAATAAATTGCAATTGCATTTTAATTTTCATAGTCAGGATATTAAAGATATTTATGTAATACCCTGTGCTTTGCAAACATTGGTTGAAAACGCAATAAAGCATAATGCTTTTTCAGGCGCCTATCCTTTAAAAATTTTTATCACTGCTGATGCAGAATATTTATCCGTTCAAAATGAGATTATAAAAAAGGAAGTAGCTTATTCAACTAAGATCGGTTTGCGAAATCTTAAAAAACAATATTTAGTTATAACTAATAAAAAGATACACGTACAGGAGAATGAAACAACGTTTATTGTAAAATTGCCTGTAATAAAAAAATAACAATAAGAAATTGTATACACGTTTCCCCTTGTTAGCCTAACCCTTTATATACAATTCAGAATTTTTGAATGCAGCTTGAAAAAAAAGAACGCTTATACATCAGTGGCCTATGGCCTTAAGAAACTCATCTTTTTTTCTCCTGGACACATCTATAAAATTTCCGTTTTGCAGTTCTATCTGGCCGCCATCTCCTTTAATGTAACGTTTAATATAATTGAGATTGATGAGGTGAGAATGGTGGGTGCGAAAGAAAATATCGTCCGGCAGCAACTCTTCCAATTCTTTTAATGTTTTTGAAGCCGTGATCTTCGTTTTATTTATAAAATGAATATTGGTGTAATTGCTGTTGGCGTCTAAATGCACTATATCGCTAATATCGTAAAACAATAAACCTTCCAATGTAGGAATGGCGAGCTTATTTAATTGCTTTTTGGGGTGCTGCATATTTTGCTGTAAAAGTTCTACCTGTTTTTTTGTTTGATTATTTTCGTTAGCATCTGCCCTGGCTATGGCTGTTTTTAATTCTTCAATGTCAACCGGCTTAAGCAGGTAATCAAATGCAGCATACTTTATTGCTTTAATAGCATACTGATCATAAGCCGTTGTAAAAATCAGGTGAAAATTTTTTTCAGGTAAACGCTGCAACATTTCAAACCCATTCATCCGCGGCATTTCAATATCAAGAAACACGATACCCGGCTTAAGTTTTTCAATCAGCTTCATGCCTTCTTCGCCGTTTTCAGCCTCGCCGGCCAATTGTATATTCGCACAGTAGTCATGCAGTTTTTGCTTTAGCGCCAATCGCCCTTTCGGTTCATCATCTATAATAACAGCAGTCATCATCAATCAATTTTTAGCAGCACTTTTACTTTCGTTCCCGCAGGTTTATCATTCTCCTGTAAATCAATAATTTCAACTGAAGCTTTCTCTTCGTTGTTAAAAAGCCTTACCCTGTCGTGGCTCATATCTATACCATAAGAATTTTTTTCTTTTTGAACTTTATTTTTAAAGTCATCTCTGCCAACACCATTATCTTCAATAATGTATTGAAGGTAATCGCCTTGTTTTATTACAGAAACCAATAGTTTTCCGCTATTGCCGGGCCGGTAACGTATGCCGTGCAGAATAGCGTTCTCAACAAAGGGCTGAATAATTAGCGGCGGCACTTTATAATCATCCTGCAGCAGCTCTTCATCAGCTTTTATCTCGGCTGTAAATTTGTTTTCATGGCGAAACTGCTCAAGCTCGATATACAGTTTCAACGTATCCAGGTCTTTTGCAAGTGTTACCGTGTCCTGTTTAGAACTATCTAATATGTTGCGGATAAGTTTTGCAAATTTATTAAGATATATGGTGGCGTGATATTTATCATTGCTCTGTATCAGTGCATCAATACTGTTGATGCAGTTAAAAATAAAATGCGGATTCATTTGGCTGCGTAGGGCTT
>JANLXV010000202.1:0-3919 GCA_031365305.1 Chitinophagaceae bacterium | reverse complement strand
CACAACTAATTCTTTTGAAGTATGAAATCAAAATCTGGAAACGACAAGAAACCTACAGCTAAAAAAGCAATTGCTGAAGATGAAAACATCACCAGCGCAAAAGGAAAAAGTGATGTTGGTGATGATGAGGATGATGACCTTGATGAAAAGCCATTAAAAAAAACCTTTAAAGCTGCAGCGCCTGCCAAAACAAAAAAGGCCCTTTCTGATGATGAAGATGATGACGACGACGATATAGATGATGACGCACCGTTGAAAAAGACTGTCGCTTCAAAAAAAGCTAAGAAAGGCGGAGATGATGATGACGATGACCTTGGAGATGATGAAGACAAAGATGATTGGGAAAAATCTGACGACGAAGATTTTGATCCCGACTTTGAAGAATTTGATCTGCCAAAATCAAGTTCAAAAAAATCGCCTGCAAAAAAAGGAAAGGAAGATGATTTTGATGCAGATGATGATTTTAAAGACCTTGATTTGTTTAATGACAGTAACAGCGGAGATGATGAGGAGGATGATTATTAAAAAAGTCATCTTTAAATACACTGGTGAAGCGTTCTTTTAGTTCATATCCCATACATAATTTTGAACAATTAAAAGCACAGGTGCTGCATTGGATAAAACAGTTCAGCACTTTTTGTTTTCTTGATAATAATGATTATCCAAGCGCTTCCTCTTTCCAATGCCTGGCAGGGGCTGGTGTTATTGATCATGTGGCGGGTGATATTGACATCTTCGCACACCTCGATGCATTTGTAAAACGGCACCAGGACTGGGCCTTCGGGCATTTTAGTTATGATCTTAAAAATCAAATTGAAGATCTCCAATCGGCAAAATCAGATCACATTCATTTTCCGGAGCTGCATTTTTTTATCCCTGAAATTGTATTGTTTCTTAAGAAAGATGAACTAACGATTGCCACAATAAACTCAGATAATGATGACATATATGCCCGGATATTAAAATCAGGGGAATCATCAAAAGATAGCCTTACGCATATTAGTCTTACATCCCGTTTTGATAAGAAGGAGTATCTATCTGCAATTGAGCAACTGCAACAACACATACACCTTGGCGATTGTTATGAAATTAATTTTTGCCAGGAATTTTATGCAGAAAATATCACTTGCGATCCGGTGGAAATTTTTAAAAAGCTCTCCCGTGTTTCCGCTAATCCCTTTTCATGTTTGTACCGTGCAAATACTTCATGGCTGATGTCTGCAAGCCCTGAGCGTTATTTAAAAAAAACAGGCAATCATATTATTTCTCAGCCTATTAAGGGCACAACAGCAAGAGCCGCATCTGGCAGCCGATCTGATGAACAACTGAAAGAAAGTTTAAAAGCCAGTAACAAAGAAAGAGCTGAAAATGTAATGATCGTTGATCTTGTGCGAAATGACTTAAGTAAGGTATGCGCAGAAGGTTCAGTACATGTTGAAGAATTATTTGGATTATATTCTTTTCCACAGGTTCACCAAATGATCTCAACCGTTGCCGGTACATTAACAAACCCGGAAGATTATGAACATATTTTTAAAGCAACATTTCCTATGGGTTCAATGACAGGAGCCCCTAAGAAAAGAGTAATGCAGTTGATTGAACAATATGAAAGATCGAGAAGAGGTATATTTTCAGGCGCAGTTGGTTATTTTTCTCCGGAAGGTAATTTTGATTTTAATGTAGTGATCAGAAGCATGATGTATAATGCCGCCACTAAATATTTTTCTATTTTAGCAGGCTCTGCAATAACCAATAAAAGTATAGCGGAAGAAGAATATGAAGAATGCCTGGTTAAGATTGAAGGCTTACTACAAGCGTTAAACTATTAAAATCACCTTAGCTTTTTGCCA
The DNA here is from genome assembly GCA_031365305.1 of Chitinophagaceae bacterium. GTDB lineage: Bacteria > Bacteroidota > Bacteroidia > Chitinophagales > Chitinophagaceae > Ginsengibacter. The sequence continues at coordinate 2,069 of JANLXV010000202.1, read as the reverse complement.
TTATAAACTGTTTTCACGGGGCTGTCTACATCATTCAATAAGGCTTCTACACATTCGTTCAGAATAATGTACTTGTTGGCAACAAACAGGTCAAGCTTTGCAGGCGCAAGTCTTAAGTTATAATCACTGCCAGCGGCAAGAATGGCATCAAAACCTGGGTTAAGCTTATTAAATTCCTGTATATCTACAGAGAGATTCTTAGCAACAATAGAAGAAAAATATTTACCTGAAATTTTTACAGAATTGGAATCCGGTTCATTATTTCCTGCGGATGAATTGCCGGTAAAATCATTTGGATTTTTTAAAGCTGTATAATCAAAATCGTTAACTGTAGACGAGGCTTCCATAATGTAATGCGTCGCAATAAATTTCTTCACATGATTTCGGGACTCTTCAGGTAAATAAAATTGCAGTGCCCAAAAATTGCGGGAACCGCTTTTGCGGATGGCATTATACACCCGGCCCGGCCCGCCATTATAGGCCGCAATTACAAGCAGCCAATCATTCAGGTCTTTATATAATGACAACAGGTAACGTGCTGCGGCATGGGTGCTTTTAAAATAATCTATACGATCATCAACATGGCTATTCACTCTTAATCCAAAATCTTTAGCAGTATAACTCATGAATTGCCACGGGCCACGGGCACCAACCCATGATAAAGCCTGCGGCTTTAAATTGCTTTCGATAACTGCCAGGTATTTTAATTCTCTCGGCAAACCATATTGCGAAAAAATATGATCAATAAGGTTGAAATAATTTTGCGAGGTGGATTTTAACTTTAAGAGATAGGATTTGTTGGCCTGCAGATAATCCTGCATGTAGCCTTCAGCATTGGGATTTATTTGCGACGCATAAAGCATTGCCGAGTTATAGGAATAATTTTTAAACAGGTTTTTGAAACCATATTTTGTAACCTGGTTTACATAGCTAACCTTTTGCGCTTTGGGAACATTTCCTGTTTTGATTACATCTTCAATTATAGCTTTCACAGAATCTTTTTCAATATTATTTTCCGGGATGCTATCCGTTTGATGGCTATCGAAAAAAGCATAGCTCTTTACAGAAGTCATCAAGAGAAAACAAATTAAAACCGTTGAAAATAATTTCATAATCGCTAAAAACATTTACCTATTGTTCTACACAATTAAAATCATGCAGAAGGCTTTTTGAAAAGGACAATAAAGATAATTCATTATCATTGTTACTCATCACCTGCACGCCGAAAGGCATACCGTTGCTGTGCTTGAACAGCGGCACAGAAATACCGGGTATTCCGACAAGATTTGCAAAAACAGTGTAAATATCAGCGAGATACATAGCAATCGGATCTTTTTCAAAATCATTTATGGCAAAAGCCGTTGTAGGAACTGTCGGCATTATTAACATATCACATTCGCTGAAAATAGCATTTGCACGATCTTTTAATTTTTGTCGTACCTGTTGGGCTTTAGTAAAATACGCCTCATAATAGCCAGCACTTAAAACAAAAGTGCCTAACATGATCCGTCGTTTTACTTCTTTGCCAAAGCCATTGCTTCTTGTTGACGTATAAAATTTATCCAGGCTATCATTTGTTGAAGACGACGAACCATATCTAAGGCCATCATACCGGGAAAGATTGCTGGAGGCTTCACCGGTTGTTAATACATAATAAGCAGGCACTACATAATCTAATAGGTCAAAATCATAAGACTTAACAGTATAGCCGTTGTTGCGAAGGTTGCCTAATAATTTATAAATAGATTGTTTTATTTCTGCATCAAGAGAAGGATGATCAAGCGCATTTTTAAAATAGCCAATGACGGGTTGAGAAATCGGCAAGCTTGTTATTTGAGATAAAAAGGATACCGTGCTATCAAAATCATCAGGGCCTTGAATCACATTTAAAACTGCTTCTACATCATCAATATTATTAGCGAAAATACCTATCTGGTCAAAAGATGAGGCATAGGCAATTAAACCATATCTGGAAATTTTTCCATAACCGGGTTTAAAACCTATAATGCCACAAAAGTCTGCAGGCTGACGAACTGAGCCGCCTGTATCGCTGCCAAGGCTTACCATGC
>JANLXV010000179.1:0-10761 GCA_031365305.1 Chitinophagaceae bacterium | reverse complement strand
ATCGCCGACCCAGACCGCAGCTTGACGCCCGCTCATTGATCGGGCCCCGACAAGGACCCGACCATTGACCGACTTCGCCCCCCGCCTGTTATGGAAAATGATGCGGCGATTGCGGATCGTCAAATAACCTGGTTAAGATCTGCGCTTTATAAAAATCATTTTCGTCGTGAATCCAAAGATCATCGTGACTTACACCTTCGCCTAATTCTAGAACCACAGGTCTTAAGCCATCTAACCTGATCCCCTTATTTTTTTGAGCACCATAAACCAATGGCTGTCCGTGTTCAACAAATAAAGCTTCATCCTGCTTGGAACTCTTCTCGGTGAATATTTCAAAAGCGCCATCATTAAAAATATTGCAGTTCTGGTATATCTCTAAAAATGAAGCGCCTTTATGAGCCTGCGCTCTTAATATCATCGCCTGCAAATGTTTCACATCTCTATCCATGCTCCTGGCAATAAAACTGGCATCTGCGCCCATCGCTAAAGCCAAAGGATTAAATGGATGATCAATACTGCCGAGCGGTGTGCTTTTCGTAATTTTATTTTCTTCTGATGTGGGCGAATATTGTCCTTTAGTTAAACCATAAATCTGGTTGTTAAACAGCAAAATATTCATATCGAAATTTCGCCGCAATAAATGAATGGTGTGATTTCCGCCAATACTAAGGCTATCTCCATCGCCGGTAATCACCCAAACGCTAAGTTCCGGTCTTGCGGCTTTTAAACCACTGGCTATAGCTGTAGCCCTGCCGTGAATACTATGCATGCCATAGGTATTCATATAATAAGGAAACCGGCTGTTACAGCCAATGCCTGAAATCATTACTATATTTTCTTTCGGTATTCCAAGCGTTGGCATTATTTTTTGAACCTGGGCCAAAATAGAATAATCGCCACAACCCGGGCACCACCGTACTTCCTGGTCAGTTGCAAAATCTTTAGCTGTCAGCGTTGCAGCTTGCGTTTCTGGAATCATAAAGCAAAGTTATTAAATATAGCAAAGTGTTCATGTTGTAATTATCCCAAGACTGCACCTTTAGATCTTCCCAATATTCAGCAACCGGCGGGTATGTGGTACAACAATAGTTCCACCAGGTGCGCCTTCGTTATACCTGTTGCTATCCAGGTTCTACAAGCGTTTCATTACAAGGTTATTTTTGCTTAAAATCACTTCGTTCATTTTTGCACGGTAATCTTTAAACTGATTTATTAATTAACTCATAAATATATTTTTAGAGAAAACTACTACGAACAAGGTTGGGCATACTAGCCAATTGCAACGTTGAACTCATGGCCAAATAAACGGCCGGGTAGTTGCGTCACAATGCAAATTGGTACTTTTATAAAACATAATTTTAAGTATGGATACTTCATATGATTTTGGAATGATCGGGCTTGGAACAATGGGTAGCAATTTATTACTGAACATGGCCGATCATGGTTTTAAGGTTATCGGCTATGATAAAGACGCTGCTAAAACGCGGCTGTTTGAATCATCAGCCAATAAAGACACCATTGTAAAAGGCGTGAACACTTTACAGGAAATGGTAAGCCAGTTGCAAAAACCACGTAAGATCATGATGCTGGTGCCCGCCGGTAAAATTGTGGATGGCGTAATTGCAGAACTCACTCATCTTGTAGAACCTGGAGATATTATTATTGATGGCGGAAACTCACACTATATAGATACGTTAGCAAGGGTTACAGCCCTTAAAGAAAAAGACTTGCATTTTATGGGCATAGGTATTTCGGGTGGCGAACAGGGCGCCCGGCTTGGACCAAGCATTATGCCCGGCGGCGACCAGGAAGCTTATACGCATGTAGAACCTATGCTTAAGGCTGTAGCTGCAAAAGTTAATGACAAGCCTTGTGTAGCCTACCTTGGCAACGATGCCGCCGGCCATTATGTTAAGATGGTACACAACGGTATTGAGTATGCCATAATGCAACTGATCAGTGAATGTTATGATATGATGAAACATGGCTGTGGCATGACTAACCAGGAACTGCATGAAGTATTTAAACAATGGGCTACCGGCGATCTGCAATCTTTTTTATTAGAAATTACGGCCGATATTTTTTTAAAGAAAGATGATAAAAGCAACAACGATCTTCTTGATATGATCTTTGACCGTGCCGGTGCAAAAGGTACGGGTAAATGGACCTCGCAGGAAGGCCTTGATCTCCCGATGCCTATACCAACCATTGATGCAGCCGTAATGATGCGTAATCTTTCCGGCTTAAAAGAACAACGGCTTGAAGCCAATAATATTTATGAAAAACATTTTACAGGTAATGGCTTTAACCGGGAAACTTTTGTATCGCAATTACATGATGCGTTGTATGTGGCGACAATAGTGGCTTATGCCCAGGGCCTTGCTATGTTATCCGTAGCATCTCTGACTCTGAACATGCAAATACCTTTAGTAGATGTTGTGAATATATGGACCGGCGGCTGCATTATACGCTCTGTTCTTTTACCTGAATTCAGTAAAGCATACCAGCAGAAAAATAATCTTGCAAATATGCTGCTGGATGCAAACATTGCCGGCATGATAAAACCGAAGCTGGCTGCTTTAAACCAAACAGTGCTTGACGCTTTTACAGGAGGCTTTTCACCGGCTGGCTTTTCTTCAGTGCTTGTTTATCTAAATGCTTATACACGAAATTTGCTCCCCGTAAATTTGATCCAGGCACAACGGGATTATTTTGGTGCACATACTTACGAACGTACAGATGGGCCGGGCATTTTTCATACCGAATGGCAACAAATGGATATTCTTGTATAATCACAATCGTAAACACCACTCTATAAAATATGGCAACAACCAAACCCCTTCCATCTACCCTGATTTTTATTTTTGGCGGAAGCGGAGACCTTAATTATCGCAAACTTACACCAGCGCTTTTCAATTTATTTATTGATGGGCTAATGCCTGAAAAATTTCACATCACCGGCCTTGCACGAACTGATTATGCAGGCGATGATTATCAAAAACATTTGCTGGAAGGCATTGATAAATTCAGCCGCAATAAAGATGTAAATGGTAACTGGCAGGAATTTATAAAACATGTATCTTATGAAAAGTTAGACATTGATGATGCAAATGGTTACAATAAAATTTCAGACATCGTAAAACAGAAAGAAGCCGAATTTGGTGAACATCCTTCTGTGATGTTTTATATGGCAGTGGCGCCGCAATTAGTGCCAACCATCATAAAAAATATGAGCCAGCTTGCGGTTTGTGCTGATACAAAATGCACCCGAATCGTAATAGAAAAACCCTTCGGGCATGATTTAAAAAGTGCTGAAGACATGAACAAATTATTGCTCACTTATTTTGATGAGCAACAGATTTACCGCATAGATCATTACCTCGGCAAAGAAACCGTACAGAATATTTTAGCGCTTCGTTTTGCCAATGCTTTGTTCGAGCCAATCTGGAACCGCAATTATATTGATCATGTACAGATCACTTCTTCAGAAACGGTTGGGGTAGAAGGACGGGGAGGCTACTATGAACAATCCGGCGCCTTGCGTGATATGGTTCAAAATCATATTCTTCAACTAGTATGCATGATTGGTATGGAAGCCCCACTGTCATTTGATGCCAACGAGATCAGGAATAAAAAAGTAGATGTACTTAATGCCTTAAGAAAGATTAAAAAAGAAGATGTAAAAGATTATGCAGCCCGCGGGCAGTACAGCGAAGGCTGGATGGGCGGAGAAAAAGTAGAAGCGTACAATAAAGAAAAAGATGTGGCGCCAAATTCAGGAGTAGAAACCTTTGCAGCCGTTAAATTTTACATTGATAACTGGCGCTGGCAAAATGTGCCCTTCTATGTTAGAACAGGAAAACACCTGCACGAAAAAGCTACCATATTAAACATACAATTTAAACCTGCGCCCGGTTATTCTTTTCCTGCTGAAGCGGTGGAAACTTTAAGGCCAAACCGGCTAAGCATTGGTATTCAGCCTGAGACGGACATCAGACTACGCTTTCAGGCAAAGCGCCCCGGGCAAAAGCTGATGCTTACGCCGGTAGATATGGTTTTTAATTACCAGGCTGAATATGATGGCCATGAGCCGGAAGCTTATGAAACGTTGTTATACGATGTAATGGAAGGCGATGCCACTTTATTTATGCGTGGCGACCAGGTTGAAGCGGCCTGGAAAGTAGTAATGCCTGTGATGGATGCCTGGGGAGAAAGAACACCTCTCGGCTTTCCTAATTATGCGCCTGATTCCTGGGGGCCGGAAGATGCAGAAGCTTTAATAGCAAGAGATGGACATAACTGGATAACACCGGGGCATAAGGCAAATAAATGACGTATGACTGTTGGATTTAAATGAAAGAGACCTCTTCCATAAAAATTAAATCTATACTTCAATTATATGAAATGCTTCCCGATGAAGAACGCATTATCACAGAAGTTTTAAGACAAATTATTACTGAACAATTGCCGGCATATTGCAAAGAAAAAATATCATTCAACGTGCCATACTTCCACGGCAATAAGGGTATTTGCATTGTGTGGCCATCAACCATTCCAAGAGGTGGTATTAAAAAAGGCGTGCTGCTTGGCTTTTGGAATGGTAACCGCTTAAAAGATTTTGATGGCTACCTAACACATGGCACCAACAAACAAATCTTTTACAAAATATTTCAAACGGCAGACGACATCAATGAAAAAGCTATTGTAAAACTTTTGAAAGAAGCGGTGAAACTGGACAAGAGTTTTGAAAAATAATATTGACCAGACTTAAAAGCAAAATAACGATGGTACACATCTATAAAAACATTGACGAACTGGCTGAAGAATTAGCAAAACATATTTTACTGCTTATTACTGAAACACTGCAGCATCAACCTCTTTTTACCATAGCCCTTTCCGGTGGAAGCACGCCTAAATCACTTTATAAATTATTGGCGCAGCAACCATTTGCATCACAAATAGATTGGGAAAAAATAATTGTGTTTTGGGGAGATGAACGCTTTGTGCCTTTTGATTCTGAAGAGAACAATGCTAAGATGGCTTATTATGAATTGTTAAGCCATGTTCCAATCCCCGCCGAAAATGTAAACCGCATTGATACCATTCCTTCACCGGCCGGGGCTGCTGAAGACTATGAAAATATGCTGCGGTCTTATTTTAAAAACCAGCAAACTCTTGATCTTACTTTATTAGGGATGGGAGATGATGGCCACACACTATCTATTTTTCCGGGAGAAGATTATGATGATACTAAATGGGTGAATGCGTTGTATTCTGTCTCAAAAAAACAATGGCGCATTACGCTAACGCCAGGCTTTGTAAGCCGGTCAGCAGAAATAATTTTTATGGTAAGCGGAAAAGGAAAAGCAGCAGTACTTAAAAAAATATTAAATAGTGATGGCAGCAGAACATTTCCTGCGCAATTTATAAAACCTATAAGCGGAAATCTTCACTGGTTTATTGATGAAGATGTCGCTGGTTTGCTGAAATAATTATTTATTGATCATCTATTCTTTTACCGGTTGAATGCATACCACCATCTCCGGTATCATCCTGGGTTGCCGGTGCATCGTTATCATCATGCGCTTGGGTTTCCTCGGCTTTTGATGGCGCAGGATTTTCCTTCGGGGCTTTTACGGTTTTTTCGTTTTGCTCGTTATAGCCGGCATTCGTTGCAGAGCCTTTCTTATCGCCGTTATCTTTATTTTTTGTAGCGTAATATTTTTTCGACCTCGGGTTCATAGTATCATTTTTAAATTAGTAAAACATTCATTGTGCCAATAGCGGCTATTCATTTACAATTCTAAGTTTGGCATAGTTAAGCATTATTTTCTTTTCGCCATTATGTTCAAATTTTACCGTCGCAATAGGGTTGTGTGCAGCGCCTTCCATTTTTAAAACATCTCCAAAACCAAATTTTTGGTGTTCTACTTTTTGCCCCTGTTGCAGGTTAGAGGTATCGCTTGCCATAAAACCCGGTGTAGGTATATGCTCTTTTATCTTAACTGGCGCCGTTGTTAAATAGGCCGGCTTTTCCTGTTGTACAGGCTTTGTGGTATTAGCTCTCGTAAAGCCTGAGCTTTTTTCAAAAGGGTTATAAAATGACGTTTGATTGTTGCGCATATTTCCCGCTGCAAAAGTGCGGTCTAATCTTTCTTCCGGCAGTTCATCAATAAAACGGCTTGGGTCATTTTGGGTAAGATTACCAAAGCGATACCTCGTATTGGCATACGTTAACCACAACCTGGCTTTAGCTCTTGTAACCGCCACATAAAACAGCCGGCGCTCTTCTTCGAGCTCTTCCCTGGTATTGATAGACATAGCGCTTGGGAACAATGTTTCCTCAAGCCCGCCCACAAATACCACAGGAAACTCCAGGCCTTTAGCCGCATGAATGGTCATCAATCTTACCACATCGGTTTCACCTTTGTTTTCATCCGCATCAGTTAACAAAGTGATCTGCTGCAAATAACTGCCAAGACTTTTATCTAATAATTCGCCATCTTCTGTAGGCGTTTCAGTAAACTCTTTTACAGAGTTCAGCAACTCCTGTATATTTTCATAACGGGCAAGACCTTCGGTGGTTTTATCATTAAAAAGCTCTTTGATGATGCCGGAATTCTTTCCAACGATCGTTGCCAGGTCATAAGCATTTTTCTTTTGCAGTTCACTCTGGAACATTTTGATCATCGTAACAAAATTGCTGATGATCTCAAGCGTGGTGGCTTTGTACCCATATTCTTTGGCACGTTCCAACACATTCCAGAAAGAAATGTTATTATCGTTTGCAAACAGGATCGCTTTTTCAATACTGGTTTTACCAATGCCCCTTGCGGGAAAATTGATGATGCGTTTTAGTGCTTCTTCATCATTAGGATTGACAACAACCCGCAAATAACTTAAAAAATCCTTGATCTCTTTTCTTTGATAAAAACTTATACCGCCATAAATACGGTAAGCGATGTTCATACGGCGCAGGCTTTCTTCAAAGCTCCGGCTTTGTGCATTGGTGCGATACAGGATCGCAAAATCATTATTGTGATAATGGTTGCGCAGTTTCATTTCCTGTATAGCATCTGACACATATTTGCCTTCATCATTATCCGTAGCCGTTCTTACCAGTTTTATTTTTTCGCCTTCGCCATTAGCCGTCCATAGTTTTTTTGGCAACTGGCCTTTGTTATTTGCAATCACATTGTTGGCCACATGCAAAATGCTTTGCGAGCTGCGATAGTTTTGTTCGAGCACCACAATTTTTACTTCATCGTAATCTTTTTGAAACTGTAAAATATTTTCGATGGTAGCGCCACGAAAGCTATAAATGCTTTGCGCATCGTCGCCAACAACAGCTACGTTTTCGTGCATGGCACCTAATAATTTTATTATTTGATATTGAGCGGCATTTGTATCCTGGTACTCATCAATCATGATGTACTTAAACTTCCGCTGGTATTTACTTAAACTTTCCGGATGTGTGCTTAACAGCAGATAAAATTTAAGAAGAAGGTCATCAAAATCCATAGCACCATTTTTGAAGCAGCGCTTACTATACATATCGTATATCTGCCCGATCATTGGCCGGTTAACCCGTGCATCTTCCTGCTGAAGAACAAAATCGTTTATGTATTCAGTAACAGTTATTAAGCTGTTTTTAGCTGAAGAAATGCGATTATAAACTGTATTTGGCTTATACAATTTATCATCAAGGCCAAGTTCATTAACCACCGTTTTTACAACGCTTTTAGCATCGTCAGTGTCATAAATGGTAAAATTCCTTAGATAACCAATCTTTTCAGCTTCTGCCCTTAATATCCTGGCAAATACCGAGTGAAAAGTGCCGATGTATAAATTACGGGCTTCATTATTGCCCAAAATCTTCTCTACACGTTCTTTCATTTCGGCCGCAGCCTTGTTGGTAAAAGTGAGCGCCAATATATTAAAACTGTCCACCCCGTTAGCCATAAGGTGTGCAATACGGGTGGTAAGCACCCTGGTTTTTCCACTGCCTGCGCCGGCTATTATCAGCATTGGCCCATCACGATGCAGCACGGCTTCACGCTGCTGCTCATTCAATCCTTCAATATAATTCTGCATGCGCCAAAGGTACTAAAAGCTTAAAAGTTTACTGAAGGTGAGAACGATTACCAATTTAAAATTTAGGGTCAAGATGCATTACGCCCTGAAATCAAACTTTTTGCGTGTAAACAGATTTTTATCAGCATCTTTGTAGTTGCTTTTACAACAACCAAAGTTCTTTTCATGTACAGTCATATCTGGAAAAAATATCTGCCTTTTATCAATATTCAGCTTAAAAGATCTGCAAATGGCGACCAGGTTTTAGCTTTGAACCGTGGCGATTTTGAAAGAGCTGGAACGGGAAGAAAAGCCGGTTACAAATTTACTATTGAATTAAGCGAAGGCCGTGTAAGTAATGTTATCAGTGGTTCTCAGCTTGCTGTTAACCTTGCCGGTGTTATGCTCGAAAACGAGGCAACTAAACTTATCTTAAAAAAAGGGCATTATTCTGTAAGCCTGAATACCAAGTTCCAGTTGATCACTAAAAATTTAGATCCTGCAAAAGCAGCCCCCGTCGAAAGCGAAAAAGCAGCAGCAACCTCCGACAGTTCTTCATCTGGCGAGTAACACATTTCTTTGTATTTTTTTGATTTGATGCTAACAGATGGCCAGAGAATTTAACCATACTATGACTGAGCGTTGACAGCAGCGCCTGAAATTTTAGTAACTTTACCGATAAATATAAATAAATGATTAAAACCGGTAATCCTGTTATCAGCATATATACAGAAATGACGCCTAACCCGGAAACGATGAAGTTTGTGGCAAACAAACTTTTATACCCCGGAAAAAGTATTGATTTCCAGGACGAATCTTCTGCCTCGCCGTCTCCTTTGGCGATGGAACTTTTTAGTTTTCCTTTTATTAAGTCGGTTTTTATAGCCAGCAATTTTGTAACGCTTACAAAAACCAATGACACCGAAGAATGGCAGGATGTAATCCCTTCTATCAAACAATTTTTAAAGGAATATCTTGAAGATGGCAAGCCCGTCGTTAATGAAGAAGAGATTGCGGCCATGAAATCTGAAAGCAGCAATACAGTAAGTGCAGATGATGATGATGTGGTAAAACGCATTAAAGAATTACTGGAAAATTATGTAAAGCCCGCCGTTGAAATGGATGGTGGTGCGATACAATTTAAAAGTTACGACGATGGAAAAGTAAACCTGATGTTGCAGGGAAGCTGCAGTGGCTGCCCTTCATCAATGATCACATTAAAAGCCGGTATCGAAGGCATGATGAAGCGTATGATCCCGGAAGTGAAGGAAGTTGTAGCTGAGGCAGAATAACTTTAATTTCAGAGATATTAAAATAGTGAAGCATTTCTAATTGAAATGCTTTTTTATTTGCAGGTATTTTTAAGTAAGCAAAACATCTTTTATTGAACGTTTCACAATTGGTTGACCAGTTTTTACAAGGTTTAAAACAAACCACGTGGCTTGAATATATAGCCGTGTTTTCAGGAATTGCAAGCGTATGGTATTCCCGTAAAGAAAATATTTTAGTGTATCCTGTTGGCCTGATCAGTACTATTATCTACATCTATATTAGTTTTAAAGGCAGCCTTTTTGGAGAAGCTGGCGTAAATTTTTATTATACGGTTGTGAGTATTTACGGCTGGGTTTTATGGACAAAGAAAGCAGAAGATAATTCAAGAATGATTAAGATTACTTCTGCTACGGGCAAAGATTGGCTCGGACATGTGGCGTTCTTTGCCGCCTGTTATACCATTGCTTTTTTCGCACTTACTTTTCTTAAAAAACAATTTGCTCCCGGCGCTATTCCTGCAGGTGATGGCTTTGCAAGTGCAGCAGCTTTTACCGGCATGTGGCTGATGGCTAAAAAGAAAGTGGAAAGCTGGTATTGGTGGATAGCCACGAATGTTGCATCTATCCCATTATATTTTATTAAAGGTTTCGCTTTTACCAGTGTGTATTATTTTGTATTGCTGGTTATGGCCTTCTGGGGCTTAGCTGCATGGCTAAAAAAAGCCAGGGAACGAAACTTACAACCTTTTACCAATTGATGAATACCATACAAAAAATAGCAATTATTGGTCCTGAATCTACCGGCAAAAGTACGCTATGCAGCCAACTTGCAACACATTATAATACGCTATGGGCGCCGGAATATGCAAGAGAATATCTTCTTAAACATGGTAATGATTATACTTATGATAATTTACTCACCATTGCCAAAGGCCAAATTGCTCTTGAAGAAAAATATACAGCAGAAGTTTCAAAAACTATTTCAGCTTTTCAGCAAAAATTATTTGTAGATACTGATATGTATGTGATGAAAGTGTGGTGTGAATTTGTTTTTGAAAAATGCCACCGTTTCATTCTTGACCAGATCGCTTCAAGACAGTATGATCTCTATCTTCTCTGTAATGTTGACTTGCCGTGGGTTAAAGATGAATTAAGAGAATATCCTGATTTGGAAACGAGGAATCGTTTGTATCATTTTTATAAAGAATTAATGATAAACCAGGCAACGCCATGGGTTGATATCCATGGTGGTTATGACGAACGTTTGCAACTGGCGATCTCTTATATTGACAGATTGTTACCCCATTAAGATTTTTTGAAACGATTTTTTAAAACATATCATCTTACACTTTTCCTGTTCCTGTGGACATTGATCAATTTTTTACAGTCTGCCTACACGGTACTATTAAATGATGAA
>JANLXV010000175.1:0-2649 GCA_031365305.1 Chitinophagaceae bacterium | reverse complement strand
CTATGGCTTTAAACCCGTTAAAAGTTGAAGAGGAAGATGTTTCATTAAATGTTTGATACTTGTTCATAAAAAAATTTCTATTAACCGCATCCTCAATCCTTCTTCAAAGAAGACAGGCAAGGAAGTCATTTTTTGGTTTTTAAAGTCCTCTCGCCCTGGGATAGGATTTAGGTGAGGGGCTTTTACGGTGTATGTATCACATAAGTAACAACTCCCCAAATTGAAAAATCTTCACAGGACACATCAATAGCTATGGGTGATAAAGTATTACCATCAGTTAATAACCGGATACTTTTATTTGTTTTCTCCAGCCTGCGTATAATCATGTCTCCATTTAATACGGCGATAATCACTTTACCACTGATGGCCTTAATTGATCGGTCTACAATCACCACATCGTTTTTAAAAATGCCGGCACCCTGCATGGCATTGCTGCTCACCCGCATAAAAAATGTTGCAGGCTTATTGGCGATGAGCTGTTCATTAAGATCAATGCCCCTTTCCATATAATCATCTGCCGCCGCCCCAAACCCTGTGGCATTGGCGGTAGGTATGTCCCACTGGTTCATGGCTTTGCTGCCATTGTATTTTGCAGTAAAAATATTTTCCGTGTCCATAAAACAATTATTTAAATACTAAAATAGTTAGTAAATTTATACTAAAATACTTATCACTGCAAAACAAAATATTATGAACACATCATCTCTTGTAAAAATTCCGGGATACCGGTATAATGAATATCTCGTAGTGCTTAGTCCTCACCAGGAATTATGGGATAGAATAAAAAAAATTAAAGAAGATTTTTCGACAAAGTATAAATGCGAGCAGGCCAACTGGGGGCAGCCGCATGTAACCCTTGCCAACTTCGTACAATTTGAAATGATGGAGGAACGCTTAACGAACAGGCTTAAAGTTGTGGCCATGGGGCACCATCTTATTAAAGTTGAACTTAAAGATTATGGCAGCTTTCCATCACACACTATTTATATCAATGTCACTTCAAAACTGCCGATACAAAATCTGGTAAAAGAAATAAGACAGGAAGCGCAACAGTTGATGAAGCTGAATAATGATAACAAGCCACACTTTATTATGGAACCACATTTAACCATTGCAAGAAAATTAAAGCCCTGGCAGTATGAGCAAGGCTGGCTTGATTACAGTAACAAACATTTTACAGGAAAATTTATAGCTGATACGATGTTCTTTTTGAAAAGGCCTGTTGATGAAAAAAAATACCAGGTTGTTCAGCGGTTTGAATTTCAAAATCTACCGGTAACCACTAAACAGGGGCAGTTGTTTATGTAGAAATAAAAAGTCAATAATTATTTGTCATTAGGTCATTTATCTCACAATCACAAATCATCATTATGTCAGAACTATTAAGCAAGCCCACTATAAAGTAAAACCAAAGACTCCGGAAACGCTTAAAGTCGCGGCCACCGGGGGAGACTTTAAGCGACTTAACGGTACCTACAAACAGCATAATTATTTATATGGAGTATAAGTTAAAAGCCATTAGTCATTAAGTTATTTATCTCACAATCCACTAACTCATCATGATGTCAGAGCCATTAAAACAAGATCACTATAAAGTAAAACCAAAGGCTTCGGAAACGCTCAACGTATCCCTCACCGGGGAAAGGTCTGGGTCAAATTCCTCCCCCACCGGGGGAGGCCAGGAGGGGGCTTACATCACCGGCCGTGGAGCGCAATTCAATACAAAAAACAGGTTTTTAAAAAATGAAAAAACAAAAGAACATGTAGAAGGCATAGATGATTGGGAGGAAGCCTTGTTACCAACGCAATACCTCGAACTGGAATCGAAAACCATTGTGAATAAAGTTGAAAGTAAAGATGTGGGCATGAATTACAGCATGAACCCCTATGCCGGCTGTGAACATGGCTGCATTTATTGTTATGCCCGAAACGTGCATGAATACTGGGGTTACAGCGCAGGTCTTGACTTTGAGCAGAAGATATTGGTAAAGAAAAATGCACCACAACTGTTGCGCAAATTTTTAATGCACCCAAAGTGGGACGCCACGCCAATTATGCTGAGCGGCAATACGGATTGTTACCAGCCGGCAGAACAAAAATATAGACTCACCAGGCAAATGTTGGAGATATGTAATGAGTTCAACCAGTCAGTAGGTATACTCACAAAGAACTCCTGGATATTAAAAGATAAAGATGTGTTGCAGGAAATGGCAAAGAAAAAGATTGTATCGGCCATGGTTTCCATCACTTCATTTAATGAAGACCTGCGGAGAGTGATGGAACCAAGAACCACAACTGCCAAACAAAAACTAAAAGTGATCAATGAACTCAGCAGCGCCGGTGTGCGCATGGGCATTATGATGGGCCCCATGATACCGGGCTTGAATGAACATGAAATGCAACGCATCATGAAAGCCGCTGCAGATAATGGCGCAACCTTTACAGCTTATACATTTATAAGATTGAATGGCGCTATAAAATTTTTGTTTCACGACTGGCTGTATAAAAATTTTCCTGATCGGGCTTATAAAGTTTGGCATTTGATTGAGCAAAGCCATGATGGACAAGTGAATGATACACGATGGGGTGTGCGTATGCGTGGAGAGGGAAACATAGCCCAGATGGTAGCGCAGCAATACAAAAAATATG
>JANLXV010000173.1:0-6886 GCA_031365305.1 Chitinophagaceae bacterium | reverse complement strand
CCGTATTAGGTGGTCCTTTATTCTTTGCACATTATTCTTTTTTGGGTATCAACCCAAACGGCCTTAGCGATCAATATGCAAATTATTTTACACAAAATGTTGCCCACTCAAAAATTAATTATAATTATTGCGTTAGTAATCCCAAAGGGTTTTATGGATATAGCAATTCATGCTGGGGACTTACTGCAAGCGATCAGAAAGATGGCTATGATGCCCATGCACCCAATAACGATAATGGCACCATCTCTCCTACCGCCGCCATTTCATCTTTGCCTTATACACCTGTGGAATCTATGAAGGCCATTAAATTTTTTTATTACACATTGGGCGATAAACTCTGGAAACAGTATGGTTTTATTGACGCATTCAATCTGCAGCAATTATGGTTTGCAGATTCTTTTTTAGCCATTGACCAGGGACCACAAATTGTTATGATAGAAAATTACAGGAGTAAATTGTTATGGAATCTTTTTATGAGCTGCCCCGAAATTAAAAAAGGTCTAAAGGCTTTACAGTTTGAAGGGCCTTATTTGTAAACATTTGTTTAGAGACGAAGCTTCTAAATCCCCTAAAGGAGACTTTGACCAATAAACTTATATCAAAAATATATTTTACTTTCAAAAATGAAATTATTAGTAACAACTATGGCAACAGGTATGCACTGTAATGCGTCGAAAATAATTTTTCAATATGCAGAAAGCTTGCGAAAAAATATGACAGAAGCAGAAAAAATTGTTTGGGATCAGCTTTCTAATAACAAACTTGAGGTAAGGATTAGGAGACAACATCCTTTAGGCAATTATATTGCTGATTTTTATTGCCATAAATTAAAACTCGTAATTGAAATAGACGGAGGAATACATCTCTCAAAAGAAAATAAAGATTCTGATATGAACAGAGATATAATGATGACTGAGTATGGGATCAAAATACTTCGGTTTACCAATCACCAGGTGTTACAAAATGTTGAGAAGGTTGTAGAAGAAGTAAAGATGACCATACAAGAATTAAAGCGAGAAGCAACCCCTAAATCCCCTGAAGGGGGACTTGTGAACAGTTTTTACACCTGGTAAAAATCTTAAAATCGAACAGGCTGTATTGTCATGCATCAAATAATCTTTCAGTGTACAAAAGCTTTAAAACTATGCTCGTAGAGCTACTGTAAAAAAATAAATCCATTACGCTCTAAAGTCCCCTTCAGGGGATTTAGGGGCAAAATAACCCTTAATGAAAAAAGTATTATTTGCATCTTTTATACTCTTCATTTGTGTTTCTTCACAGGCACAAAAAAAAATAAATCTATCTGCTCAGGTAGTTGATCCTACTTTAAAAATAAACATATCTTTATCCGACTCCGCTCTTCTCAATCTTGTGCAAAAACAAACCTTTCGTTACTTCTGGGATTTTGCGCATCCCATAAGTGGCATGGCACGGGAAAGAAGTAACATTAATGATTATGGTCATGAAACAGTGACTACGGGTGGTACAGGCTTTGGCATTATGAGTGTGATAGTAGCAGCAGATAGAAAATGGATCAGCCGTGATACCGCTGCAAAGTTTATGTTGAAGATGGTCAACTTTTTATTAAAGGCACAATCTTATCATGGCGTCTTTCCACACTGGATGGATGGCGCTACTGGGAAAACAATTCCTTTCAGCAGAAAAGATGATGGGGCGGATCTTGTTGAAACTTCCTATCTCTTCCAGGGTTTGCTATGTGCCCGGCAATATTTTAACAATGATAATTCTGTAGAAGAAGAACTTCGGAATAAGCTGTCGTGGATGTGGCCGGATATTGAATGGAACTGGTTTACAAAAGGCGGGCAGGATGTGCTGTATTGGCATTGGAGCCCTAACAACGGCTGGGCAATGAACTTTCCTGTGCGTGGTTTTAATGAGTGTATGATCATGTATGTTCTTGCAGCGTCATCGCCAAATGAAAAATACCAGGTGCCGGCTTCTGTGTATCATCGTGGTTGGGCCCAAAGTAATTTCTTTAAAAATGGCAAAGAATTTTATGGCTATAAACTTCCGCTTGGCTTTGATTTTGGCGGGCCTTTATTCTTTTCACAATATTCTTTTTTAGGTCTTGATCCGAGAGGTTTAAAGGATCAGTATGCAGATTATTGGGAACAGAATAAGAACCATACACTCATCAATCATGCTTACTGCTTAGATAATCCAAAAAAGTTTAAAGGCTATGGAGAAAACTGCTGGGGCTTAACAGCAAGTGATACTTATGATGGTTACAATGCCTTCTCTCCTACCAATGATAATGGTACCATCACACCTACTGCCGCTTTAAGTGCGTTTCCCTACACACCTGAATTGTCCATGAGAGCCTTAAGACATTTTTATGAAGATCTTGGTGAAAAAATATGGAGTGAATATGGTTTTACAGATGCCTTTAATGAAACACAAAACTGGTATGCTCAAAGTCATCTGGCTATTGACCAGGGCCCTGAAATAGTGATGATAGAAAATTACCGCAGCGGTTTGCTATGGAAATTATTTATGAGTTGTCCTGAAATTCAGCAAGGTTTAAAAAAACTGGGTTTTGAAAGTCCGTGGTTAAAATGAAAACATTTTACGTCTTACTCCGGTCACCAAAAATTATGACAACCATTTATGATTTACTCATTATAAATTCTTTTTTATAATTCATCGGGTTAATATGATAATGGTTAAGAAACTGGCGGTTAAAGTTTGAGATATTATTATAGCCACATTCATAACATATTTCCGTAATGGTCATATCATTTTCAATTAAAAGCTTAGCCGCTTTTTGCAGCCGCAATTCCTGTATAAAGCCACTAAAAGTTTTACGTGTTCTTTGAGAAAAGAAACGGGAAAATGCATTCTCGTTCATCTCGGCAATTTGTGCTGCTTCCGAAAGCCTTATGTCCTTTTCAAAATTTGTAGTGATCCACTCAAACACATTGCATAAGCGCTTCGATTCTTTTTCGTTAAACCCGATATGCGCCGTTTTTGTTATAGATGATACACTTTGAGATTCGGCTATCTCTAATAAAATTTCTGTTAAACAAAGCCATCTTTTTAACCCCGTTAATTCCACAATATTATACAGCTTTTTACACACAGCCTTTTGCGTATTGCCAAAAATATCAAGACCGTAAAATGCTCTCTCAAATAAATGTTTTAATACACCCGCCTCCGGCAATTCAAGAAAATCTTTTCCTAAAGAAGCCTCCGTAAAATGGATCACTATAGATCTGGCTCTTAGCGTTGAAGCGTCTTCATAATATTTATCGTCGTTTCTATAAGTATGTGGAATGTTAGGCCCCAAAAAAGCAAGATTACCTTTTTGAAATGCAGAGATATGATCGCCTATTAACCGTTTGCCGGTACTTTCTGTAACCAATACAATTTCATATTCAGGATGGTAATGCCATGGCGTAGGAAAATAATTGTAATTAAAATATTTTACAACAAAAGAATGGTCTTTCTCCTTAGGTAAATGTTCCAGCGCCGGTTTCATGTAACGATTGTTTTATGATGGCAAATTATTGAATAATAAAATCATTTTGCTAAGAAAGTATAAGTTTTTTTAATAAAACAGGTGGTTTAGGGCATATACCACATTTAGCTTTGAACATAATTTACAATCCGCTGCACAGCTTGCTTGCTTAATGCACGGAAATACTTCATACTTAAAACTGCTATATGAAACAGAACACATTTCCCGGACTCTGTATCAGGATCATGTTATTTTTTCTATGTATTAATTTCCAAACTGTATTTGCGGGTTTGCCATCTTACAAAACGGGCAGGCCACATTTTAAAAGTCCTGTTGCAGAGGCAAGAGGTACTATTCGTGATGAAGATGGCCAGCCACTTGCCGGGGCTACAATAACTGAAAAAGGCACCAACAACACAACAGTAGCAGGCTCAAACGGTGAATTTTAATTGAATGTAAAAGACGGCGCCACATTCGTTATATCATTTGTTGGTTATGATATAAAAGAGGTAAAAGCATCTGCTGCGCCGATAACAATAATTCTTGCCAATATGAAAGTACCTAAGCGCTTTACCTATCCTCAGTCAGAATATGATTATAACAGCGATAACTTAAACGCTGCCGTGCAGCGTCAGTACAGCGGTGATGATGATGTGAACAAGGTGATGTGGCTGCTGCAATAATTGGTCGTGCATCATATCTGATCTAACAACTTCTTATGAAAGCAATGTTGGCTTTATTATTTGTATTAGCAACGTCGGCTGTTTTATATGCACAGCAAAGCCGCAAGGCGCTGTTTATTATAGCTGATGGTATCGCCGCGGATGTTATAGAAAGATTACCAACGCCTGCTTTAGATGCGATAGCTAAAGCGGGCGGTTATAAAAGGGCCTATGTCGGGGGCGAAAAAAATGGTTACTCGCAGACACCCACCATATCTGCAGTGGGTTATAACAGCCTGCTTACGGGCACATGGGTAAATAAACATAATGTTTTAGACAATAATATTGTTGCACCAAATTATGCATACTGGAATATTTTCAGATTATTAAAAACACAGTATCCGCAGAAGAAAACAGCCGTGTTTTCAACCTGGCTTGATAACAGGACAAAGCTGATTGGCAGTGAAGCAAAAGCAGCAGGCAACCTGCAGCCGGATTATTATTTTGATGGTCTCGAATTAGATACCATTAAATATCCTCACGATACAGCAGGCTATTTTTATCATTTAATTGATGAAGCTGTTATAGATACGGCGTGGTCTGTAATTCGCCGGGATGCGCCGGATCTTTCGTGGATCTATTTGGAGTATACTGACGAAATGGGGCACAGGCATGGAAATGGCAACATGCATGATGCTGCTGTGTTGATGATGGATAAGCAGGTGCAAAAAATTTGGGAGGCTGTACAATACAGGCAAAAAAATTTTAACGAAGATTGGGAAATATTCCTCACTACAGATCATGGGCGTGAAGACAATGGCTATCATCATGGCGGCCAATCAGATCGTGAAAGAACAACATGGATAGTAACGAATGCAAAAGATCTTAATAGACATTTTTTCAACGAACAACCTGCAATAATTGACATCATGCCAAGTCTTGCGGCCTTTCTTAAAGTTTCAATTCCCAGGGAAACCTTAATGGAAATTGATGGCGTGTCTTTAACTGGCAGATTATCTGCAACCAACGCCAATGCCATCCTTAATCATAATAAAATAACCTTAACCTGGAATGTACTTGACAACACCGGCATGGCTAAAGTATGGCTGACTACAACCAACAATTTTAAAACAGGCAGTACAGATAATTATACTTTGGTAAACGAGGTAAAGGTGAGTGATGGCAAAGTCACGATTGACGTGAGCGGCTTCCCGTCAAATTTTTACAAGATTGCTATAGAATTTCCATATAATTTTTTAAACAGGTGGATAATAAAAAAATAGATGACATGGTGAACAAGATTTTTTTTACGGTAATTGGTATTGGCTTCTTAAATATTTTGACTGCTCAAACATTGCATACAAAAGGTAAGTATGGCGTTGGGGCCGACACTATTGCGCCTGTTGGTGTTCTCAAAAATTTAACCGATGATCAATTACTTGAAACGGTGCAGCGACAAACCTTTCGTTTTTTCTGGCATGGCGCACATCCTGTAAGTGGCCTGGCGTTGGAAAGAAGCAACACAGTATTGGCCGAGCACTATTGGGATTATATAAACGAAGCCTGGGATGAGCCCAATTTCAGCCATACAACTTTTGGCCCGGATGCAGGTGCCATCGGCGGCACAGGCTTTGGCATTATGAGTACAATTGTAGCTGTGGAAAGAGGCTGGATAGGCAGAGATACTGCCGTTAGACGTTTAATTAAGATCGCTGATTTTTTAATAAATGCAGATTGTTATCATGGCATTTATCCACATTTTATGAACGGCAAAACTGGCAAAACTATTAAGTTTGACAGGCTGGATGATGGCGCCGATATTGTTGAAACATCTTACCTGTTAATGGGCTTTCTTTGCGCAAGAGAATACTTTAAGGGCAGTGATCCCAAGGAAGTATACCTGCGAAAAAGAGCAAGCCAGATGTGGGGGGCAGCCAATTGGAACTGGCATACTAACAATCAAAATAAATTATTCTGGCACTGGAGTCCTAACAGTGGTTTTGATATGAACTTCCCCGTATGGGGTTACAACGAATGCCTCATCACCTATATCATGTCTGCTTCTTCACAGTTTCATTCCATTTCAAAAGAAGTATACAATGGCACCTGGGTGGGTAGTCCCGGTTTTAAAAATGGTAAAGAATATTATGGTTATAAATTACCATTAGGTAACTATGATAAGGACAAAGGTGGCCCGTTATTCTTTGAGCAATATACTTTCCAGGGCATTGATCCGAATGGGTTGACAGATTCATTGGGAACCGATTATTTTTTGCAGGGTAAAAATCATACACTCATCAACCGGGCTTATTGCATAGAAAATCCAAATCATTTTAAAGGCTATAGTGATAAAGTGTGGGGCCTCACTGCAGGCGACAGTTATAAAGGCTATGTAGCGCATAGTCCGGAAAACGACAGAGGCGTTATACAACCCACTGCTGCTATTTCATCATGCCTTACACGCCAAAAGAAAGCATGGAAGCCTTGCGGTATTTCTATTACAATCTCGGGGATAAAATATGGAGTAACTATGGCTTTATTGATGGCTTTAGTATTCATCATAACTGGTATGCAAAAAGTCATCTGGCAATAGACCAGGGACCTGTTATAGTGATGATTGAAAATTACAGAACAGGATTACTATGGAAGCTTTTTATGAAAATTCCGGATATTCAAAATGGTTTGAAAAAATTAGGGTTTACAAGTCCGTGGGTAAAAGGCTAATAAGCAGGTTGAAAAAAATATG
>JANLXV010000157.1:0-2472 GCA_031365305.1 Chitinophagaceae bacterium | reverse complement strand
AAAATGTTTTTTGCGGTTAGCGCCGGTAAGATATTTTGGTTTAAATGTTGGCGTGCTAACCATCGCCAATACACCGCCTGTTTTTGGATCAAGCGCTACAATAGCACCCACTTTATTATCCATTAATTTTTCACCTAAAGCTTGTAATTCTATATCCAGCGCCATGTGCATGTTTTGGCCTGCAACAGCATCTGTATCATAACGCCCTTTTTCATATCGCTCTGTAAGCCTGTTCTTATTATCACGGTTCCAGAATTCAATACCCCGCTGGCCCATCAATACTTTTTCATAAGATCTCTCCAATCCTGTTTTACCGGCATAATCTCCTATCAGGTAGCCTTCACCCAAATGATTTTTTAAGAAAGACGAATCAACTTCTGATAAATACCCTAAAATATTTCCACCAACATCAAAAGGATAATCTCTTACAGGACGCTCCTGTAAATAAAAGGCAGGCACAAATTTGTACATGCTTTCATTGAGCTTTGCAATTTTATCATCGCTTAACAACGCCTCAAAAATTGAGGGGCGATAACTCCTGTTTTTGATGATAGCAGTTACAATCCGTTTTCTGAATTCTGCAGTATCAATAGATAAAATTTTGCATAGTGCAAGCGTATCAAGGTCTTTCAACTTTGATGGCGTTACCATCAGATCGTAAATGATGGTGTTTTGCAAAACGGCTTTGCCTTTGCGGTCGTATAATATGCCGCGGTCAGGGTAAACCACTTTACGAAAGCGACCCTGTTCATCGGCCATTATAGCATATTTTGTACTGAACACCTGCAGGTTCATCAACTGGAAAATGATCACACAGGCGAGCAGTATGAATATGAGGCTAATTACATTTTTTCTGGAATAGTTGGTATCGGACACTTAAATTTTGGTATTGGACTGTAGGAGTGCTCTCAAATAATTTCTATCAAAATTACTACACCTATGCAGTATTTGTAAGAAATCTTTGCTTGCGCACAAATAATAATTCGACAATTAAAATAAGGATAAGACTAATAATAACCGAGAGTATGGTTTTGCTCAGGAAATAAATGAAGCCGGCAAACTGCATGGCTTCTAATAAAAACAGAAAAGCATGATGCACTAGTGTAAGTACAGCAGCGTAGGTGAAGTATGGCGCAAACCCCATGCTTCTAATAGAGGGCTCATCATAATTAGCTTCTGCACCTTCCTGGCTGATAAGAATATTAATAAGGAATGGCCGCAAATAAGCAATGAGTACGCAGGGCGCAGCATGAAGCCCGGGTGTCTTCATAAAATAATCTAAAAACAAACCCGTAAAAAAGGCCACTATCAATAATGTTCGCCGGCCGATCCTGAAAGGCAGCCATAAAATAAATAAAAAGTAGATGTATGGGTTTACATAATGGTGTAGCGGTGGCACTTGGTTCAACACAAATACCTGCACCATGATAAAGAAAAATAATCTGATGATATGTTTTATTTGCCTACCCATTTATCTTTTTAACTTTTTCCAGCAAGGCCTTCGGTTCTTCTTTTTTAAGATTGTTTATAACGTTTACAAACTGGAGGTTATAAAAATTAGCGCCTGTTTTAAGTTTGATGGCATACATGTTTGTTTTAGTTTCCAGCCTAACTTCCTGTATAGTTCCAATCAATAATCCATAAGGGAACCGGTCAGTGAATCCACTGGTAACCACTGAATCGCCCACTTTAAGCTTAACACTTTTAGCAATCCCTTTTAAGGATAAAGTATTAGGCGACGATCCATCCCAGATCACTGTGCCTTCTTCACCGGATTTTTTTAGCCTGGCACTTATGTTGCTTTGCAAATGCAGCAAACTCATCACCACTGCATAATTGTCACTTACCTCAATAACCGTCCCTACAATGGCATTATTCACATCAATCACACCAAGGTCTTTTGTAACACCCTGCAATGTACCGCGGCTCAATTGCAAATAGTTGTTGGAAAGATTTACAGAATTGCCGATCACTTTCGCCGGCATGTAAATAAACTTCCTGTACTGTTCAATGGTGTCCAATCTTACGGTGTCAGAAAAAAGCTTTTGAGTGGTATCGGGAATTTCAAAGTTTTGAGCGAGTGCATTCAGCAGCCGTTCATTAGCCTTTACCAACGAATCGTTGGTTTGCTTTAAATGAAAATAATATTCTACTCTATTAAATTGCTTATAAACACGCCCTGTAACTTCATTAGCCTCTTCCATAAAAAAAGCCTTATGATAGCGGTTATAACTAAATAACATAAACAGGCAAAGTCCCTGAAGCGCTATAAAAAAAAAGAACGTAAAATACCTGCGGATGAAAAGAAAAATATTTTGCATGTATTCTATATCAACACGGGTAAGAAATTAAAAGCAGTTAATGGTCAATGGTCAGTAGGTCATTGAGTCAGTGGGGGTCATTGAAAATTGAACATTGTATATTGAGTATTGAATATTAAGTCTAATGACCAATGAATAATCTAACTTAATG
>JANLXV010000130.1:0-4735 GCA_031365305.1 Chitinophagaceae bacterium | reverse complement strand
AGATATTTGCTGTCATCAAAAGAGTTATCATTCACCACAATCACTTCATGCGTTGTGGCATATTGCTGCACAAGGCTTCCGGGCAAATTTTTAGCTAAGTTTGCAGCTTCGTCCCTGGCACATATTATTACTGAAACCGGGTGAGTTTGCGAAGAGGATACAGGCTTTGCTTTTAAAAAAGCCAGCCTCAAAAAAAAGAACAGGTAATAGAATAACTGAACGGAAGCAGTAAGGCAAAACACATAAAATACTGCCTGCCACCAGTTGATTACCATAGAAACAAAAATAGTATTACAAATCTTAATTAATACAGGCAGTTGTAATTATTGCTAAAAGATATATGGCTGAACTCTGGTTTCAACTTGAAAAAACAGACGATACATCAAAAGCAAGGGCTGGCAACATTAAAACCGATCACGGTGAAATACCGACACCTATTTTTATGCCCGTTGGTACGATTGGGAATGTTAAAGCCGTAACCCAACAACAATTAAAAAATGATATAAAGGCAAAGATCATTTTAGGCAATACTTACCATCTTTTATTAAGGCCTGGCCTTGATGTAATGGAAGCTGCCGGCGGCTTACACCAATTTATGCACTGGGACAGACCCCTGCTAACTGATAGTGGCGGCTACCAGGTTTTTTCGTTAAGCAATAACCGTAAGCTTACTGAAGAAGGTGCCATTTTTCAAAACCATATTAATGGCAGCAAACACTTGTTCTCACCGGAAAGTGTGATAGATATACAAAGAATAATTGGTGCTGATATCATCATGGCATTTGATGAATGCCCGCCTGGTGGCAGCCCTTATGATTATGCCAAAACTTCCATGGAACTTACCCATCGCTGGCTTGACCGCTGTTTTAAACGCTTTGCGGAAACAGAGAATAAATATGGCTTTACTCAAAACCTGTTTCCTATTGTGCAGGGTGGTGTGCACCATGATTTAAGGAAACAATCCTGTGAATTTATCTCATCAAAAAATGCAACGGGAAATGCAATAGGCGGGCTTAGTGTTGGTGAACCAACGGAAGCAATGTACGAGATAAGCCAGTTGTGTTGTGAACATTTACCGGTTGATAAACCCCGTTACCTCATGGGCGTTGGTACACCCTGGAATATTCTTGAGAACATTGCGTTTGGTATAGATATGTTCGACTGCGTAATGCCAACCCGCAATGGCCGTAATGCCATGTTATTCACGTCGCAGGGCGTAATAAATATTGATAATAAAAAATGGGAAAAAGACTTTTCGGCAATTGATGAGCACATCAATTCTGAGATCAGTAATTATCATTCTAAAGCCTACTTAAGGCATCTGTTTAAAGCCGGCGAAATACTCGGGCTGCAGATTGCCAGCCTGCACAATCTTGCGTTTTACTTATACATCGTTACTACGGCAAGGGAAAAAATTTTATCAGGAGATTTTGTTTCCTGGAAAAATGAAATGGTTGAAAGATGGCAAGTAAGGCTATGATATAACAAAACAAAAGGGAGACAGAAGTCTCCCCTTATAATGGTGTGTATTCAGAAATCAGCAGTAATCTTCTCCGGGGTTGGGTTATCAGAAATGTTAGTGATTAAAAACAGAACTATTCAGTGCCGCGGTCTTCGTCCAGATTTTCATGCGCATCGCCCCCAATACTATAATAATTATTCTCTTCATCCTCCTCTCCAATATCTTCATTATCATCGTCATCTTCAGCACCTGGTATATCCAGATCATCGCCATCCAGCATGTGGTCTTTAGGTGCTGAAACATCATCATCACCTAAAGCAATAAGGTCATCTGCTGTAAGGTTTGCGTTTGTAGTTTCTTCGTCATCATTATCCTCAACCTCTTCATTAATAAACGGCGAATCTTTCTCTTTATGATCAACAGATTTATCAGGATTTGGTTCAATAGCATTTTGAGAACGGGAAAGATTTTCTACATTCAACGATACTCTCTCATTATTTTTTTCATTCATGATGTCTTCTTTAGAGGAATAGTGTGGATATCCGGGGAAAGCCTGTTCCTCTTTAGTGGACGGGTCTATGTTCATACCTTGATTTTAAATATCTATAGAAAACCTTGTGCCGAAAAAATCATACATAGTGATCAGCAGAATTAATCTTTAACTTTTACCTGATGATGTACCGCTGTTATCTCAATATTTTTATACCATCTTTGCCGTTGAGTAAATCTTTTTTGAAGCATCTAAAGATCTGTACATGCCCCAGTTGTTTTTAAGAGTAACCGTCATCTTTTTATTATCCCTAAATGTTTTGGTGTTAAATGCGCAGCAATTGATTATTGAAGGCAATACGCCACAGTTCTATTTAAATCATAAGGTTGAAGCCAAAGAAAACTTTTATAGTGTGGGAAGATTATATAACATAAGCCCGAAAGACATTGCGGCTTATAATAACCTGAGTATGGATAAAGGCTTAAGCCTGGGCGCTACAGTTAAAATCCCATTAACGGCACAGAATTTTTCGCAGGATGCCAATGATAAAGCCGGCGCTAAAAGTATTCCTGTTCATCATTTAATTGGCAGTGGCGAAGGCTTGTTTAGAGTAAGCGCCAACTATAATAAAGTGCCTGTTCAAACTTTGAAAACATGGAACCGGCTTACCACTGATGCTGTGAAAAAAGATCAGCCGGTGATAGTAGGATTTTTGAAAGCTAATGATGATCAGCCGGTGGCAGCAGCGGAAAGTCCGGCTGAGAAAAAAAATGAGGTAGTGTCATCACCTCCTGATGTAAAACCTGATGCACCAAAAGAGCCCGTGCCTGCTGTAAAAAACCCTGAGCTTAAGTCTGATAAAACAGACGTGGTAGAAGATAAACCGGTTGCCAAAACAAATACAGTAACCGTTACCAACCTTCCTGCAAATACACCGATAAATTTTAGTGGGGGCAAATTCAAATCATTATACGAGGATCAGCATAAGTCAAAAAATGAGATGAGTGAATCCGGCTCTTCAGGCGTGTTTAAAAGCACAAGTGGCTGGCAGGATGGAAAGTATTATTGCTTTCATAACGCGGCGCAGCAGGGTACTATATTAAAAATTACCAATGCTGCAAATGGTAAAACGATCTATGCTAAAGTGTTGGATCTTTTGCCGGATATGAAACAGAATGCAGGCCTGGCTTTATTGGTGAGTAATGCGGCTGCCAGTGAACTTGGGGCCACCGTTACAAGATTTGATTGTACTATTTCTTACAGTAAATAATTAAAACCGGTAGCCCCGCAGGAATTCCGTAATTGTAATCCGTTTTTTCCCTTCGAGTTGTAATTCATCTGCAAGAATAAAACCATCGCTTGCAGCAAATTTTAAATAGGTTTTGTTATCCGTTTCAAATTCTCCGGGTGTTTTATCATGAGATACTTCTTCTTTCCGGCAACGAAATATTTTTAATTGTTTACCCTGTAAAGTTGTGAAGGCAGCAGGGTATGGCGAAAGGCCTCTTACAAGATTATAAATTTTTTGAGTGGCATCGTTCCAGTTGATCCGGCCCGTTTCAGTAAATATTTTTGGAGCATGTAGTGCATCTATGTCCTTAATATTTTGCGGCGTTTCAACAAGCATTTCTTCACTTAGCAACTGAAGGGTTTTATGTAAAATAGTTGCACCAAGCTCTTTCAATTCATCATGTAATTCTCCGGCAGTGGCATCATCTCTTATCAATATTTTTTCCTGTAATAAAATATTACCTGTATCTATCTGGTGTTGCAGTTTAAAAGTCGTTATACCTGTTTCTGTATCACCACTAATGATCGCCCAATTGATTGGTGCGGCACCGCGGTATTTCGGTAACAGGGAAGCATGAACATTGATTGTTCCCAGCGGCGGCATATTCCATACCACTTCAGGCAACATCCTAAACGCAACTACTACCTGTACATCAGCTCGTAACGTTTTTAGCTCTTCCAAAAAAGTTGGGTCTTTAAGCTTCGGTGGCTGAAGAATTTTTAGATCATGTGCAAGTGCAAACTTTTTTACGGCGCTCCCAGCAAGTTGTAACCCACGCCCTGCCTGTTTATCAGGCGCTGTAATTACGCCGACAACATTATAATTACTCTCAATAAGTTTTTTAAGCGAAGCCACAGCAAAATCAGGTGTGCCCATAAAAATGATGCGAAGATTATGCATTAAAAAAGTGGTTATAGTGTTGCGCCAGCATAATGCAGAAGGTTGATGCCAAAGGTTGAAATGTGGGATTTCAACCTTTCGCTGGTAATTGTATTGTAGTTAAGCACATCAAAAAAATATGGTAATGGCAGGTCGTCAAGACCTGAAGAAATTGAATTCTGAATCGCTGCATTTACCTGCGGGCCTTTTAAACAAATATCAATATCACTATTTGGTTTTGATTTGCCCGTTGCCCGTGAACCAAAAAGAATAACCTGTTCTACTTCTTTATATTTTGTTACAACTTTTACGATGCTTTCGATTTCATCATTTTTTAATTGCGGAATCATAACTCTGATTGTTTTTTTAATTCAATGATAAGATCATCAAACAGGCTACCATAAACATTTTTTATGTCATCAAAGATTTTAATAATGCTGGGCTCACTATAGGTGTGTACGCTTTTTTGCCTGCTTTCTAACATATTAATCCAGCCTTGGCCATCTTTAATTAAATTATCTGCGAAAGATTGCTTAATAACTTTTTTTGGACCTTTTGCTTCTTCATGGCCATTATCTTCGTGATAGGCCTGTAAGGTTTTCCAAGCTAATTC
>JANLXV010000118.1:0-2892 GCA_031365305.1 Chitinophagaceae bacterium | reverse complement strand
AGAGCAAAGGGGGTCAGATAGTTTTTTGGCAACACTTTCATCATTAAAAAAGAATTATGCAAGGCAAATTGTTTTTATAGGAATGGCGGCCGTGGTAGCGGTATTGATACTTTTAACAGACAGTAAGTTTTTTACAGCCACAGCTAATATAAGTTATGCTATTGGTATTTTTTTAATGATATTAACGCTTGTGGTCGGTAAAAATATCAACGGCTCTAAAAGCTGGATACCATTAGGTTTCTTTAATTTGCAACCTGTTGAAACGTGTAAGATTTTTACGGCCCTGGCTTTATCAAAATTTTTATCACGACCGGAAACGTCTTTTGTAACCAAGCGGTCTCAGATCATTGCGGCATCTCTCGCACTTATCCCGATTGTTTTCTCGCTTATGCAGAATGAAACAGGTTTGGCGCTGGTATATTTTGCATTTCTTATTCCCATGTATCGTGAAGGACTGCCTGCTATTTATCTAATCATAGGTTTGTCGCTGGCAGTACTTATTGTAGCAACTATTCTTGTTGAAAAAAACCTGCTGGCAATAGTACTTACTGGCATCGCAGCATCGGCAATTTATATTTTGCGGCGACAAATAAAACGTAACAAGTCTATCTCGGTCATCATTATTGGCATCTGGATTTTATGTGTAAGTATTCAGCGCTTTGCCGTGCCTTATATTTTTACGAAAGTGCTGCAACCTTACCAGGTAGAAAGAATTATGAACACCTTTGGTGTAGATTATGTGCCTGATGATAATGCAGATGCAAAAAAACTGGACGAGGAAAAACTAAAGGCGCTTGAAAATGAAAAAAAGCAAAAAAAGGACAAAGAAAATTATAATGTAAAGCAGTCAAAAATAGCCATTGGCTCGGGTGGCGTTTGGGGCAAGGGCTTTTTAAAAGGCACACAAACCCAAGGCGACTTTGTGCCCGAGCAACATACAGATTTCATCTTTACTTCTGTGGGAGAAAATTTTGGGTTTTGGGGAAGTTCATTGTTAGTGATCATCTACCTGGCATTACTCTTACGGATCGTATTTATTGCTGAACGGCAACGCAGTGTTTTTACAAGAGTATATGCCTATAGCGTGGCCGGCATTATATTCTTTCACGTGGCTGTAAATATTTGTATGACGATTGGCCTCGCCCCGGTTATAGGTATTACATTGCCTTTAATGAGTTATGGTGGCTCATCTTTGCTTACGTTTACTATTCTTATTTTTATTTTGATAAGATTAGATGCGGACCGCGGTATGATTTTGCGTTAAGATTTATTAATACAATATGACCATAATTCCACTAAGTGAAGGAGCGTTTACCATTGATAAAACAAAAGTTTTTGTACCCTTTAATCTTAGCGAAGACCAATTACAGGAACGTGCAACCGGCAGTTTGCTTGTAGAAATTCAACCCTTTGCCATTATAACTGATGATGATATTTTATTATTAGATACAGGCTTGGGCTTTTCAGATTCTTCCGGCACTTTGCAGATACACAACAACCTGATGCAACATAACATTAACCCCATGGATGTTACCAAGGTACTTATATCTCACTTGCACAAAGATCATTCTGGTGGCATCGCAAGGCACGATGAGGCTTTAGGCAAAAAGATTCCGGCTTTTCCCAATGCGACCTATTATGTAAATAAAAAAGAATTTGAAGCCGCTATGTCTAAAACCAATCCATCTTATATCACTACCGATTTTGATATTTTATCACAAATCCCAAATGTAGCGTTCACGCCTGATGACGGTGTTATAGATGATTATATATCCTATCATGTTACGGCAGGGCATAGTCCGCATCACCAGGTTTTTTTTATTAAAGAGGTTGATAAACTAATTTTTTTTGGCGGAGATGACGCTCCCCAACTGCAACAAATGAAAACCCGGTTTATAGCTAAATATGATTTTGATGGAAAGAAATGTATGGAATTAAGAAAGGAGTGGTGGGAAAAAGGTGCGGAAGAAAAATGGAAGTTCCTGTTCTACCACGATATTAAATCGCCTGTTTTTCAAACATGAATTAAAAAAAAGGCCTGCCCTAAAAAGAGCTGGCCGTTGCTAACCTATGAAAAACACCTACTACAAAAGTAGGCGAATTTTTAAATTGAACAAGAATCATTTATTTTTTTGCCCGAAAGTTTAAATTAAAATCTTTACAAACTCCGCTGCTCAAGGGCGCTTACGTGGGTTGCCATGTTGCTGTATGCCGTTTCCCCCGCCTGCATTGTTACTTTTTTTTTTGAGTTGTTGCAACAGTACTCCCCTGAATTCTTTTTCTGTTGAAAACAATTTATTCATTCTTGGCTTGCCCAAAACCTTCTCAAACTGCGGCCTGTATTTCTTACGGATATTAAGCAATTGTTCTTCATTTTCAATGACATCATCACTTTTTCTGTTGCTAAATAACTGCTTTACATCCTTTTCATACTGACCGTATACCGGCCAAAAGTTTTCGGCTTCGGAAGAACTGAGTTCAAGCTTTTGGGTAATAAAAGCAATTTTTAAAGCCTGTATTTTTTCTGCCCGTTTCGCTGCATCACCATCCTGCGCATTTAAGCTTAAGAAAATTGAAAATGGTATAAGGAAGCTTAGTAAAATTTTTTTCATTTAGATCAACATTTAATTGTTCAAACTTTTTACCTCAATCCTGTCTAAGTAGTTGTTCAGGGTATTTTCATTCGTTAAATAATCCTCACTTGACGGAAGTTCCTTTTCAAGAATGCTATTGGCAAGGTCATTGTCATCATCTGTAGTGCTGCTTTGATCAAGATAATTAATGATATCATCAGCACTTAAATTGCTGATAGCATTGTTAAGTTGTGTACTGTTTTTATAACTTTTGGCAAGGCGTAATTCCGAAGCGATAGAACCGGTAGCTGGTTTGATA
>JANLXV010000182.1:0-7831 GCA_031365305.1 Chitinophagaceae bacterium | reverse complement strand
CTACTGCTCTCTTTTCGGTATGTTTTATTTCGCTCCATTGCTCTATCACATTTTCATTGTACCATGTTTTAAAAAACAACGTCACTTCAAAAGGATACACAGGATCTTTTAACGATACGCTTGTGGTCTTTGTATTATCATCCACTTTTGTTACCGATACGCTTACATATTTCAACTCAAGAGAATTATTGCCATCAGCATGCGTTACCTGTATAGCAGGTTCCAGCAGGTTCCAGGTGCCGGCAGGTGTGTAAGCATTGTTTGAAATTGCCCCGTTGTTATCAACGCCATTTTGTTGTTTGGCTACCAACGCATATTCATTGTTATCTGACAATGTATTTCCAAAATACATAGTACCGAGCCTTTTATCTTTATCGGTTTGCAGCACTAATGCATGGGCTTTGGTTGCTACAGTAATTGTTACCGGACTTTGCGCATGTAGTTGCAGGCATTTGGCGCCAAGCAACAGTAGGAGAATATATTTCATATAAACAAGATTAAAGAATTATTGATTGAAGAACTGATATATTGTTTGATGGCGGTAAACATTGCCTGGTTGTAAAAGTGTAGAGGGAAAGCCAGGTTGGTGAGGGCTATCCGGAAAGAATTGTGCCTCAAGACAGATGCCCTGGTGTTTTATGAAAGGCTCGCCAAGAAAATCACCGGTATATAACATTATGCCTGGCAGGCTTGTTCTCACCGTCAAACTTCGGTGGGAGAGTGGGTCACGCACTATGGCTTTAATTGCATTGTTGTCTTCTTCAATATTAAGCTTGTAGCAACTGTTTATACCTTTGAAGTTATTGGGGTTGAATGTGATCTTTCTGAATGATGTAAAGTCCAGTTCACTATTTTTTACAGTTATCATTTTACCGGTGGGGATGTAATTCCTATCATCTTCCAGCACCTCGTCAGCATTAATATAAAGCTCATGAGCTAAAGCGCTACCTCCAAAACCTGAAAGATTAAAGTAACTGTGATTGGTAAGATTAACATGCGTAGCCTTATCCGTAGTAGCAGCGTAATCAATAATAATTTCGTTTTGAGAAGTAAGCGTGTAAGTGATGTATAAGTCCAGGTTTCCCGGGTAGCCTTCTTCACCATCTGCGCTTTTATAATAGAATTGTACGCTATCCATATCATCATTGGATACAACATCCAGCAATGAAAATACTTTTTTATTAAAGCCAGTATTGCCGCCATGCAAATGATTGCCTGTGTTACCGTCGTTCGGGGCAAGTTTATAATCTCTTTGATCAATCTGAAAAGAGGCTTTACTTATCCTGTTGGCATAACGACCTGCAATGCATCCTGTATAGTAGGGGTCGTGTATATATTTTTCGGGAGAATCATAACCAAGCACCATGTTTACCAGCTTGCCATTTTCGCCGGCAATTTTTATAGATACGACTGTGCAGCCGAAGTTAGTAAGCGAAAGTTGGAGCGTGCCATTGCTGAGTGTTATAAGATATAACGCTTCATCAAAATGATGTCCCCATAAGGTTTTACTTATTGGCATACCATGATAAAAAGTCAATCATATTTAAATGGGTAATTGCGCCCTGGTGATTGCAATCTCCGTCAAGTACTGTTTTAAAAGATGTTGCGGCAGCCTCATACTGCTGTAAACCTAAATGCCCCAGGCCGGCAAGATAGTGACAGTGCACTTTATTTTTATGATTCAGATCCTGGTCAAAAACCAAAAGATCAGGAAGCGATACCGCAAAATAATCTATCCTGATGTCATCATTGATATGCTTGTTTGAAAATTCGATCAATGCATTGAAGATCTTTTTGGCTTTGCCTGCCTGGCCTAATTGCAGCCAGGATAATCCCTGGTATAAAATTTTATCTGGCTGGGGATCGTTATAAAAAATAGCCTGCACAGGTTCTGAACTCCCGGTTGTAGCCCTTTTAAACATGTCTGTTGCTTCATCTGTGTTGCCAAGTGCAGTGTAAATTAGTCCCTGTAAAAAATGACTATCATTTTCCTGCGTGCCGGGCAATTTGCCTTCGCCGAGATTGTGCGGATAAAATTCAACTGACTCCAAATAGCCTAAAGCTGCGGCGTGGCAGCTATTTATAATACCTTTTTTAGCAAGCTCAATATGGCATAAAATATATTGACTCACCACCTTGCCTTCTCCACCTTCCCACGGATGAAATTTCCGTTCAGCCAGCAAGGCTTTTGCTGTTTCAAAATCTCCAAGGCAGTTATATAAAGCAATGCGTTCAAGATAAAGATCATCCCGCTGTTCAACAAGGTCAATGTGATCTTCCAGTAATTGTAATCTCTCCCAATGGCTGTAGTTGTTAATCTTGTAAAGCTGATCCAGTTCCATTAAGATGCGGGCATCAGTTGTATCAAGGTTAAAGGCTTTTTCAAGAGAAGCAACCGCCTCCTTTGCAGACTGTTTTTTATTATAATAGGCGAGTGATAAATTTCTGTGTGCCGTAGGAAAGCTGTCGTTAGCATTAACAGACATAGACCAACATTTTATGGCCTTATCAAATTGCCCGTTAGCATACCAAAAGTTACCGAGATAATAATAGGCTTTAAAGTCGTTCGGATTGTGATCAATGGCAGATTTTAAAACAGCAATATCTTCTACTTTTGAAGGAAAACAATACTCAGGGCTGGCTTCTGCCGCCGCATTGTAATACGCCTGTGCCTTGCCGGTGTTATCTAATTTTTCCGAAATCCATCCGAGGTAATACAATGCCAAAGGGTTTAGTTGGTCTCCTTTTTTTTCCGTATGTATCTGGAGTAATTGCAGGGCTTCTTCAAATAAACCGGCATGTATATAATCTATGGTGTATTCAATATAATTATTAAAATTATTTCTCATAAGATTTTTCATTTTATTTAAAATTTTAGAATAGGCATTTTTATTTCCGGTACTTTTTAGCAACAGGTATTTTTCAAAATAGCAACCATAATTAAACACATCTAATTGTAAAGAATCATTTGCGATCTGTAGTGCTTCCTCGTTACGGTTTAGCTTTCGCAGAATGGCCGTTTTTAAATGCCGGGCAGCATGACTGTGATAATTTTTTACAATAGATTTTTCAATAAGATATAAAGCTTCTTTAAAATCTTTTCTTTTGATAGCAATACGTGCCAGTTGGAAATAAGCGCTGTGCTGCATGGCATCGTTCCAGGCGCTTTTATAAAAGGCATCAAAGGCGGCTGAATTTTTATCCTGGTATTTTAAACACAACCCGAGATTATAATAAGCCTCACCATCATAAGGGTTGGGATTTCTTTGCGTTAGCCTTGCAATGGCATTTCTAAGACAGGTCTCAGCCTCCACAAAATTACCGCGGCGCATTAGCCAAACACCAATGGCATTATTACACCTTGTATCAAGCGGATCTCTCCGCAAAGCTTCTTTATAATAATCAAGAGCATTATAAGTGGCGTGCCTGTATTGTTCCAGGTGCTGCCCGTTTAAAAACAATACTTCATTCGATTCAATTTCAGATGGCGGAATAGCTGCTGTTGCGGCTAAGGGGATATCCTGTTGCATTTTTTCAACGGAACTATATTCAATAAGTACATTACCCTTTGCATCACAAACTTCAATGCGGATATTTTTTACTTCAGCAGTTTTATCTAATGGAAATACATCTTTATAAGGCGTTGCCGGGGCGATATTAAATTTTCTTTGCGCTATCTTCTTCTGTTTAAAAAATAAATGAAGATTTGCCCCGGTATATTTAGCAGTTGCGTATAGCATTACCACCACCACATTATTGTTTATTTCAACATTTATGGCGGCTTCTTTAGACGCATTTTTTACCAAACCGATAGATGAATAGGGGAGAAAATATTGTTCAAAAGATTTTTCTTCATTAGGCTGTATCCAGGTAAAGTCCGGCTGATTGTCCGTATACATGCCACACATTAATTCGATGTATGGACCATCTTCATCAGTAAGATTTCTTTCCCAGGCTTTTCCAAAATCTCCCGTGCCCCATGTCCATTGTTTTTTACCGGGACTGACGTGATGATCTGCAACATGCAGCATGCCTGCCTGCGTATCATGCTCATAACACCCTATAAAATTGTAACCGGACTGGATAGCCATGTATGAGGTTGGCACAGGTATATTTTTATACCATGAAATGTCAGTGCCCGGGGCATAATCAACTTTATAATAGGTGCCTGTAGCTCTGGGAAAATTACTCACATCTCTTTTGCCGTGATCAAACACTGCGTATACATCCGGCGGAAATATAGATTGTGTTTGATCGTTGACTTTTATAGCTGGATTAGCCCACCACAAAAATGTTTGTGGTAAAGCAGACCGGTTAAACACACGCCCTTTCACTTCAAGATAGGCCTTGCCGGGATATAATGTAAAGCCCATCATACCTTTTGTCCGGGTCATTAATTCTACTTCGTTAACCCAA
Source organism: Chitinophagaceae bacterium (assembly GCA_031365305.1). Taxonomy (GTDB): domain Bacteria; phylum Bacteroidota; class Bacteroidia; order Chitinophagales; family Chitinophagaceae; genus Ginsengibacter. The sequence continues at coordinate 3,415 of JANLXV010000182.1, read as the reverse complement.
ATGGTTTTGCTGCCGTCTTCATTGTCATTAATAGTAAAGTCAATTGCCTCAAAGGTTGAAGGCCTGTGATGCTGCGGCCAGTTAAACTCAATGCCACCGCTTATCCACGGGCCTGTTAAGCCAACAAGTGCGGGTTTAATTACCTGGTTGTAATACACAAAATCTCTTTGTTGTATTTTATCATAAGCTCTTTGCACCCTTCCGCCAAGTTCAGGCAGTATCATTATTTTCAGGTACCTGTTTTCTATGTATACCGCCGAATATTCTTTATCTGTTTTTTCATCTGATATTTTTTCAATAATGGCGTGAGGATATACTGCCCCGGAACTTCCCTGGTACACACGCTTCTCAAGAAAGACGGGGTTTTTCTCAGGCTTGCCAATGGCATACGTAGGGATGATTATTTTTTCAATCCAAACTGAAACATCCTCATTCATACAACCTTTTAAAATTTAATGTGAAAAAACATTGTCCATAGCTTCCAGCGTCAAACCTTTTGTTTCATGTATTTTTTTCCAGATGAAGAGAGTTGCTATAAAACAGATCACCGCATATATGTAAAAAGTATTGGCTACACCGCCCATCAATTCAGCAAGAATAGGAAAGGTGAAGGTTAGTATAAAGTAAGCAGACCATAGACACACCACCGCAATGGTTGTTGCTTCACCGCGTACCCGTGCCGGGAAAATTTCACTGATCAAAACCCAGGTTACCGGTGCAATAGTTGATGCATATAAACCGATGGCAGATAATAATAATACCGTAGATATGATGGGATTAGTATTTAAAAAATACGAGATCAGTAAATACAAAATTGATAAACCAAAAGCGCCAATAAGCATGAGTGGTTTTCTGCCGATCTTATCAACAAGACCAAGGGCTACAAAGGTGAAGAAGAGATTTACTGCACCAATAAATACTGTTTGCATTAGTTGGTCATCAGCGTTAAAGCCAATGCTTTCAAAGATTGTGGTGCTATAATTAAACACCACATTAATACCGCAGAATTGTTGGAACACGGCTAACACTATGCCTGCAATTACCGCCGCAACAAATTGTTTTTGAAAGGGTAGTCTGAAATCAAGTTTGGTTTCACTGGAAACAGCCTGCTGAATTTGATGGAAAGTTTTTTGTGCAAAGTCATTCTTACCGATATGTAATAGCACTTTTTTTGCTTCATCGTACCGTGCTGCTTTTATGAGCCAGCGTGGACTTTCCGGCAAAAAAATAACTCCAGCAAAAAAAAGACCCGATGGTATAAAGCCCAAACCAAACATCCACCGCCAGGCATCATCGCCATTGTTACGAAGAGAATAGTTAACAAGATTGGTGATAAGAATGCCCAACACAATGGTGAGTTGGTTTAAAGATACCATCCTGCCACGCAAAGGGGCCGGGGATATTTCGGCAATATACATGGGTGACAACATTGAAGCCATGCCCACACCTATGCCAGCCATAAAACGTGCGGATATAAAAAACAATAACGAAGGCGCAAACGCCATGGCTAAAGAAGAGATCGCAAAGATGGATGCAGCCGTCATCAAAGCTGGCTTGCGTCCCTTCTTTTCTGAAAGCCGGCCGGCAAGCAGGCATCCAAGTATGCACCCGAGTGCGAGAGAGGCCGTTGTAAATCCCTCCCAGTAAGCATTCAGGCCAAATTGATTTTTAAGATAAGGAAGTGCACCTGAGATCACCGCAAAGTCGAAACCAAAGAGATAGCCACCAATAGCAGAAATAAAAGAAGCAAGCAGGATGTTGCGGATCTTATAATCGTTATTCATCACGCCAAATTTGAACTTTTGTTTTTTTAAGCGAATGATCATTTTTCTGAATTTGATAGACAATATTATTATTTTCGACTTTATGACGCTCATAAAGAAGAAAGAAGGCTTTGAGGGCCAACGGGCAATCACACTTCCTAAAAAGATAATTACATCCCAATGCGAAAGCAGTATTATTATTAAACATGCTTACATCACTGATATTGGCTATTATCCAAAGGCAAAGCACCATTTTCGCAGGCGCCAGCATGGCATAGATCAAAATATAATCATATACTGTGTAGAAGGCAGCGGTCAAACTGAAGTTGGCACCACCGGTTATACTATTGATGCGGGTGATTTTATTATCATCCCTGCCAATACACCTCACGTCTATTCTGCCAGCGATGATAAAGCATGGACGATTTACTGGTTGCATTTTAAAGGCAGGAGTGGTAATGCTGTGGCTGCTGCGCTTGTGAAGCAACTTAACGGCTACAAGGGTTCTATAGGAAATAACCCGAGGAGAGAAGCCTTGTTCGAAGATATTTATGGCAACCTTGAAAGAGGATTTAGTACGGAAAATGTGTTGTATGCTAATATGTGTCTTTGGCATTTGATGGCTTCTTTCCAGTTTGATAACAGGTTTGATCACCTGGACGAGGCAAAGAATAACGATACGGTAGGTATTGCGATTGATTTTCTTCGGACCAATATTGCGAATACGCTTCCTCTTAAGTCTATTGCACAACACGTCAATTTATCCGTATCACATTTTGCGGCGGTATTTCGTGCCAAAACAGGTTTCTCACCCATAGAGTATTTTAATCATTTAAAAATTCAGACCGCCTGCAAGTATCTCCAGTTTACGGAAGACAGGATGAAAGAGATATCAAATAATATCGGTATTAATGATGGTTACTATTTTTCCCGTCTGTTTAAAAAACTAATGAGTGTGTCTCCGCAGGAGTACCGGAAAAAATTCAGAAAGTAGAACAGGTCATTCTTTGAATGATTAAAGTTTAAAAATTTTTTATTTTTTTTGGAGCATTTCATAGTGAATAAAAAGCTTGCTCACACGGTTATGCAGCGATATTCAAATATTAAATGTCCGTAGTCTAAGTTTAATAATTGCAGGCAATATTTATTTTGAAATAAATATTTTCTCTACATTTATGTACCAGTACGTACTGGTGTACAAAATTTACATTTAACCATATTGTACTAAAAACTTTTTTAAACCAAATGTTTATGAGAAAAGGAGCTATCCACTTTTTATTACTTTCTTTATTTAGTTTGATCACTTTCGCAGGATTTTCCCAGCAAACCACAGTGAAGGGTTTAATTGTTGATGAGAAAAATCAGCCAATTTCAGGTGCATCAGTCACCGAACGTGGAACTAACAATGGCACTACGTCAAACGCAGCGGGCAACTTTGTATTAAATGCTAGGCAGAATGCAATGTTAGTGATATCCGTTGTCGGTTATCAGACCAAAGAAATCAGGGCCAGCGAGGTTGCAGAGCAAACTATAGCGCTAACAACGGCTACCACAGAGTTAGGTGGCGTTGTAGTTACAGCTCTTGGCATTTCCAAACAAAAACGCCAGCTTGGTTTCTCGGTAACTGAAGTAAAAGGTTCTGAAATTGCCAG
>JANLXV010000035.1:0-4881 GCA_031365305.1 Chitinophagaceae bacterium | reverse complement strand
AATCAACAACGGTTAGGGTCAAGCCAGTAATGCCTTGCCCTGTTTCGGCATCAACAATACGTCCTTTTACACCTGTGTTTGGCATATAAAATGGTTATAAACATTCCCCTCATCCCCGGCCCTTCTCCACGAGTGGAGAAGGGGGAAGCGAAGTGAATTTTTTTACCTATTTTTTTTTCATGGGCATGACCCTATTAATTTAAAATTTCCACAAGGCGAGATTACGGGATGAGATGTTAATCAGGTTGGCAGGCGTTCAAAGCACAAATTATCTGAGGCGCAACATTAGGCTTTGTAAATGAGTAAGCCTGGTAGTTTAATGGCAGAACCTAAGGTAACCAATGGATTTTAAATGTGCAAAAATTTATTGGAAGATTACCGGAAAATGAATTTAACAACCCCAAAGCTTTGAAATTAGCTACCGTGTTTTATTAGTTAAAGTTGCAGAAATATCTCTGCTCAATTTTATATAAACGTATAGGTTAGGCAGAATTGCACAAAAGCAAATTAGCATGATTACAAAAGAGCTTTGTTGCCATAACTAAATTGAATTGAACAATCCCACGTCATTATAAGGAAGCCCATCAGCCCGGCCCGAATTTACTTCTGGAAATCAATCTGGTATTATTTTAAATGTATAAAATGAAATTTATCAATACCAGCCTTAGCAAGTATACATTATTATGAGATTGCTTATCCGGCGTAAATATATTTTCGTTGTAAAGTTTTTTAGTGGCGGATCGCAAAGACGTAGAATGATTTGCATCCGTTATTGTAAGAAGTTGTCGGGGTTGCGAGACACAAAGCAATACAAAGCAATCTCCCGAAGATTCGTGGCAATCCTATAGGAATGTTATCAAAGAAAATTGCTTTTCCGAATTAACCGGAACAGGCTGTCGCCGAAAATTTATTATGCTGGAAGTTTATCCGCTCCTGACAAGGACGAACATTGATTCAAATAAAAAACTACGTCAATTCTACGTGATCTTATAAAAGAATTATCCAATCATTATCGCATTTACAACTATTGGCTTTAAATTGAGCCTCTTTTTATAAACATCACACTATGATCACACAACGCTTTTTATTTACCTGCTTCGCTTTATTTATTGTTGCGAATGTTATTGCACAAAACGCTAAACCGGAAGACACAGAGTTTTATTCACCTGTGCCACCAAAAGTTACTCCCGCTGAAGGCAAATTTGAAAAACCGTCTGATGCTGAAGTATTATTTGACGGCAGAAATTTAGACAAATGGGTATCATCAAAAGATACTACACAACCTGCCGGATGGAAGGTTGATGACAAAATAATTACTGTTGATAAGAAAGCAGGAGATATTCAAACCAAAGAAAGGTTTATGGATTTTCAATTGCACCTGGAATGGCGGGTTCCTAAAAACATTACGGGTAAAGGTCAGGCTCGTGGCAACAGCGGTTTGTTTTTAGCTTCGCCAGACGGGCAGGGCGGATATGAATTACAGATACTGGATTCGTATGAAAACACCACTTATGTAAACGGGCAGGCAGGCAGCATTTACAAACAATCCATTCCCCTGGCTAATGTAAACAGGCCGCCCGGCGAGTGGCAGGTATATGATGTTGCCTGGGTAGCGCCACGGTTTAATGAAGACGGCACTTTAAAATCCCCGGCAAAGGTTACCGCTTTCCTTAACGGCATATTAGTACAAAACAATTATGACTTAAAAGGCCACACGCCATACATTGGTCAGCCTGAATACAAAGCCCATGGGGCATCTCCTATTCGCCTGCAGGCTCATGGCGATCCCAGCGAACCAATAAGTGTTAGAAATATATGGGTTAGGCCCGTAACTCAACTATACTTTAAATGAAAATAGCAATACCGATTTTACTTTTTGTGATATGCTTCTTAAGTGTATCCTGTTCAAAAAATGACTCACTTGCCAAACCTCCGCCAATAATTTTAACCCCTGATACTTCATCGCCCAAAACTTATCAGCTTGTGTGGTCTGATGAGTTTGATGTGGATGGCTTGCCTGATAATACTAAATGGGGTTATGATGTTGGTGGCTGGGGATGGGGCAACAACGAACTGGAATATTATACCGAAGCGAAGCCCGAAAATGCCAGGGTAGAAAATGGAAATCTCATCATTGAGGCAAGGCTTGAAAAGTTTGATGACAAGAGTTATACATCAGCACGCCTTCTTACTAAAAATAAAGCTGCCTGGACGTATGGCCGCTTTGAAGTAAAAGCCAAAATTCCTATCGGCCGGGGTATTTGGCCGGCGATATGGATGCTATCTGCCAATGAGCCATTACATTGGCCTGATGATGGCGAGCTTGATATTATGGAGGCTGTCGGGTTTGATCCCAATGTGATCCATGCAACTGTTCATAATAAAGTTTATAACGGTGCTAACGGCACACAAAAGGGATCAGAGTTATTCGTAAAAGATGCGGCTGATTCTTTTCATGTGTATAGTATGGAGTGGACCAATAGAAAAATAATCTTTGCTGTAGATAACAATATTTATTTCACTTATACAGAGGGGCCATCCGGCTCCTGGCCATACATCAATTATTTTTTCATGATATTAAATGTTGCTGTCGGAGGCAACTGGGGCGGCCAGCAAGGCGTTGATGATACTGCCTTTCCACAAAAAATGCTGGTTGATTATGTAAGAGTATACCAACTAAAATAAATTTATTCAAGAACCTTTTCCATTTGTATACTTCTTGAACCTTTAATAAGCATAGTAGAATTTGTAACAGGATTAGCTGATAACCATTGGCTGGCTTCCTCAACGGTATCAAAATATAAATACTGATTACTTATGCCTTTGAACTGCTTGCCTACCAATACGACTTTTTGCCAGCTATGTTTATCAATCAAATCAACCAATTGGCGATGTTCACTATAAGTATCATTGCCTAATTCCATCATGCCGCCAAGCATAAGAACTTTATTATCACCCGGCATTTTAGCAACGTTTAAAATGGCGACCTGCATACTGGAAGGGTTAGCATTATAAGCATCTAAAATAATTGTATTAGTACCGTGCTTAATTAATTGTGAACGGCTATTTGAAGGCTGATAATTTTGGAGGGCAGCTTTAATATTTGCAGGACTAACCTTAAAGAAATTACCAACAGTTACCGCTGCTAAAACATTAGGCAAATTATAATCGCCTGCAAGTTGCAAATGAATATTTTTTAGATCTACTTTACCGCTAATATCAACCTGCAGCTGTGATGTATTTGCCGAAACTTTCCCAGTAATATCTCCATCTTTTAAACCGTAGCTAATAATATTTTTAATCCCTTCTGCTTTTTGTATTATGAAAGGATCATCCGTATTAATAAAGGCTGTGCCATTGTGCTGCAGCAGGTATGTAAACAATTCACTCTTTGCATCTCTCACACCTTCTATACTTCCAAAACCTTCAAGATGAGCTTTGCCAAAATTGGTTATTAAACCATGCGTAGGGTTTACATATTTGCAATAGCTTTCAATCTCTCCCGGATTGTTGGCACCCATTTCTACCACAGCTATTTCGGCGTCTTTTTTTATGCTGAGCAGCGTTAATGGAATACCTATGTGATTATTAAGATTGCCTTTAGTGGTATACGTTTTATAGGTAGTTGAGAGAACAGCATGAATAAGTTCTTTGGTAGTTGTTTTACCATTGCTGCCTGTAATTGCAAGTACCGGCATATCAAACTGTGAGCGGTGATGGTTTGCCAGTTGTTGTAAAGTAGTAAGTACATCATCAACTTTAATAACATGGCCGTCTGCAGTGTCGTCAGCTTCATCAACAACAACATATACAGCGCCTTTATTAAATGCGTCGTGTACAAACGTATTGCCATTATATTTTGGTCCTTTTAAAGCAAAAAAAATGTCGCCTTTTGCAATTTGCCTGGTGTCTGTTTTTACTGATGGATGCTCGCAAAAAATAGTATACAATTCCAGTGTAGTCATCAAACAAATTTAATGGGTTGTAAAATGAATTATGTAATCAACGCCTTCTTAATCAAAATAAAAACGCCCCGTTATGGAGCGTTTAAGTATTTAAATTTAAAAAAGATTTTAAGATTTTTTACGGGTGTTTTGTTTGCGTTTTCCAAAGTTATGACCTTCTTTAAGGCCATTGCCTTCAGGACTTCCTAACCGCGTCATTGCACAACGGAAACCAATAGTGCTGCTGGCCTGGTCTTCTTCAAGATAACGACGTGTGCCTGGTGCTAACCAGTAGGCTCTGTCGTTCCAGCTACCACCTTTTACTACTCTTGATTTATCACTGATCAAAGATGTAACGCCATACCCATAAGAAACACCCGAAGAAGAATCACCATCTAAAAAGTTGATGACATTACCTCTTTGATAGTTCCTGCGGTTAACACTTTCTGAATCTGTTACGTCAACTTTCTTCAATCTGCCAAGCGTATCTCTTTCAAACTCGCCCTGGTCATTCTTATAAAATTTTTCAAATTTATTACCACGATAGGGATTAAAATCATCAGCATCCATTTGTGTCATTGGGCGGTATACATCGCCAACCCACTCACTTACGTTGCCACTCATATTGTAAACGCCATAGCCGTTTGGATAAAATGCTTTGATTGGGCCTGGAATAGCAGCACGGTCATTTAAACCACCTGCAACACCCATATTATCACCATTACCTCTTTTAAAGTTAGCCAGGAACCTGCCCTGCCAGCTACCACGACGGTTATCTCTTAAACCGTTAATATTATTACTCCATGAATACACCTGCTGGTTAGCGATAACTTCTTCACCGGTTTTCTTTTCCTTTTTTCTTGGGTTGGGGTTACTTCTTTGATCTGTGATTATTCAAGAGTAGTTTAAGTTGGTAGCTGGATCTACATAGCCTTCT
>JANLXV010000661.1:0-2141 GCA_031365305.1 Chitinophagaceae bacterium | reverse complement strand
CGGCTCATGCTCATCCATATCCGTGGTTGCCCTAACTGGAAAACAAGCAATACACTGGCTGTTGCAAAAATGGCGCTTATAGCAATGATGCCCGAGATCCACTTTAAACCTTTATCAGCAAAAACCTTGGCCAGCGGATCACCAACATTAAGGTCTTTATAACTTACCATACCCGTTAAAACAAGCGCAAGTACAACATATAAAATGGTACAAATAATAAGAGAATAAATCATGCCTTTAGGCAGATCTCTCTGCGGATTTTTACATTCTTCGGCTGTAGTAGAAATGGCGTCAAAACCAATGTAGGCAAAGAATACAGCCGATACACCCTTTAATATGCCTGCTACGCCGTTAGGTGCAAACGGACTCCAATTATTTGGATCAATGTAAAAACCGCCAACAACAATTACCAGGAAAATAATGGCAAGCTTAAGGCCTACTAAAAAATTGCTCGTGTTGCGGGATTCTTTTATGCCACGTAAAACAATGTATGTGATGATGGCAACAATCACAAGCGCCGGCAGATCCATGATAAGTTTTATCCCACTAATTTGTGGGGCATTTGTCCAGGCTTCTGTTTGAGATAATAATACTTCATCTGTTACGGCAACACCTTTAGCTGCCTGCGCTGTCTGGTCAATAAACCCGGTATGGGCAGAAGAGTAATCCATCGTAAGCCAGGCAGGAATGTGAAGGTGAAAGCCTTCCATCAATCTTGTAAAATAATCGCTCCATGATATGGCAACCGCAATGTTACCAATGGCATATTCCATTAAAAGATCCCAGCCGATTATCCAAGCAAATATTTCACCGAAGGCCACATAAGAATAAGTATAAGCACTGCCCGACACGGGAACAGTAGAGGCAAATTCTGCGTAGCACAAAGCTGCAAAGCCACAAGCTATGGCCGTAAAAATGTATAGAAAAATAATACCAGGCCCGCCATCATACGACGCCTTACCGATGCTGCTGAATATACCGGCCCCGATAACTGCTGCTATGCCCATTGCAGTAAGATCTTTTACGCCCAGCACTTTATTAAGACCTGTGGTATGGCTATCGCTATAACCCTGTTTTGCATCTGCAAGAATGGTGGCAATAGATTTTTTTCGCAGCAGCGGATTAGGCATATTAGTTTGGGTTTATAAATGGAAATTAGGTAATAATTTTTTCACCTAAATACTTTGCCCGGGCTGGGCGGCGAAAGGTCATTGGTCAATGGTCATTAAGAAAGGCATTTTTAAGGTGTTAAGTATTTGTATTGCCGAAAGTTTACATTCATCAAAAAAACTTTTACTTTTCTTAAATAACAATTTGAGAGTGAAAGCAGGGGGAAATTTTTGCCCTTTGACATTTCATAGGAACACTGGTATATTTATGGGTTAGTGGCAAGCCATACACAACATTATGACGCAAGAAACAAAAATTGAAATAATACAATCTTTAAATGAAGCCGATTTAAGAGAAAAAGTATTAATTCCTCTGTTTACAAAAATGGGATTTATAGACCCTATTTTACATCAACATTCTAACGAAAAGGGCAAAGACATAATTCTAAAGGAAGTTGACACAAAGTTCAATAAGACCTATTATTTGTCAGTTGTAGTAAAAGCAGGTGATGTTACAGGTTCTTCGTCTGGCAGCTCAAGTTATTTTGCCCTAATAAATCAAGTAAAACAATCTCTTAATGAACCTTACAAGCATATTTATGAATTAAAAGAGGTGCAAGTTGACCAGGTGATAATAGTTATAAGCGGCAAGTTTTTACCGACCTCTTTAGAAAGCATTTATGGTACATTAAAAGCAGAAAGACTTGACAAATCAATTAGAGAGCCTTTAGACATAAACAAACTACTTAGGCTTATTGATGAGCATTTTTCAGAATATTGGGACGAATACAACAATGAAACAAAATCGCTTTTGGAACAGCGAAATTATTTACTTAATAATTTAAGTAAACTAAGCAAGGTTCTATTTCCAGACTTCAAAGATCAAGAACTTTTTTTACAAAAAGTTTCGAAATCAGACTATGAAATTGAACTATTTCCTTATAAATCAGTAAGAAAATATATCGCTAACATCGGATACAAAAGTATAAGTATTGATGAAGTTGACGAATTTTATACAGAATCATCAATTTC
>JANLXV010000552.1:0-1639 GCA_031365305.1 Chitinophagaceae bacterium | reverse complement strand
TATAAAATGAATTAATTAGCATCGCAATGTTGACTGTACATTGATTTAAAATGCTTGGTCCATTTTTTGATATCCAGGAAATTATGGAAACATTCAGTACAATTATTAAGGGTGAGAAACCCGTTCTTGTTGACTTTTTTGCTGAATGGTGTGGCCCGTGTAAAATGATGGCCCCGGAATTAAAGCGTTTTGCTGAAAGTAAAAAAGATAATCTTAGGGTTTTGAAAGTTGATATTGATAAAAACCGCCAAACAGCCTCGGAATTTAATATTCAGGGCGTACCTACTTTAATATTATTTAAACATGGTAAAGTACTTTGGCGGCAATCAGGTGCCATGACGGCCCGCCAACTTGAAGATACGGTTGGCTCAAAATTGTAATGGCTTACTCATTGATCCGGGGAGATACATCATTTAAGGCACCACTTTTTCCTTTAAGATAAACTCTCATGGTTTGTAAAATAACGGCTAAAAGTATCAGGCTAAGTCCCCAATAAAAAGCCCCGGTCAGGTATTTATTCTCATGAAAAATGATAAATGCCAATATAATTCCATAAACCGGTTCAAGATTGTAGGTAAGATTTGACGTAAAAGCAGACACCTTTTTAAGCGCATTTAGCTGGAACAAAAAGCTTAACACTGTACATAGCCAGGCCAATACAAAAAGCCATAGCCAATCAGAATTAGTTGGTATAAAAGTTTTCGCAGGAAAAAAATACAGGTAGAAAGGCATTATTATAGAGATGCCGATTAAGCCGCCGCTCATCTCATAAATAGTAACTGTTGTTGCTGAATGTTTAATAAGAAGGCTTTTATTGAGAATCGGAAACAATCCCGCAAAGGCCGCTGAAATAACGCCGAAAGCAATGCCAGCTTTATATTGAGGATAGAAATTAAAAATCAAATAAATACCTGCTATTGCTAATAAACCTAAAAACAATTCAAACAATTCCACTTTTCTTTTAAAAAATAGCGGCTCAAATATGGCGGTAAAAAAACCAATGGCCGAAAGACAGGTTAAAGCAACTGATACATTAGAATATTTAATGCTGCCATAAAAAGCCAGCCAATGGATAGCAACAAGCTGCGATACCCAAAAAATGCTGGCGGTTTCCTGTCGTTTAAGAATTTCTAATTGTTTCGAGAAGTACAACCATAAGCCCATTGAAACTACCGTGATCATCAGGCGATACCAAACCAATATCACTTCATTTAAAGTGATAAGCTTACCGAGTATAGCCGTAAAACCCGCAAGAAACACTGCAATATGCAATTGCACAAACGCTTTTTTCATTACCGGCAAACTTACGGCAATGGTTATAACCCATTTGCATGATAAGCCTTCTCCTCACATAGTTTATCATATGGAACGAGATAAAAGCCCGATAGTAAATACTGCTGATTAAAAAGATATTACTGCATTTTTGCAATAGCATGAGCGATCAGTAATCTCAAAATTTATCCTTAATTGCTGTATATGAAAAAAACTTTTTTATCCGGGATAGGCAGTGTGGCATTTGTTGTCTTTTTTATTGGCTGTAAGCCTTCAACGTCACCAAACAACACCGGCCTTCATTTACCTGATGATCTCACAGCAGTATTATGGGCTGAATCTCCTATGATATACAACCCAACCAATA
>JANLXV010000279.1:0-3642 GCA_031365305.1 Chitinophagaceae bacterium | reverse complement strand
TTATAATTTATATAGTCTAAGGATAGCCGGGGGCCCATCGTAAAAAGATGTAATCTCATGCAGCACTAAATATTTACAAACCATTACTGCGGGTTATTTTATCCCTTATTTCCCGCCAGGTTACCAGGTAAATATTATTCTCCTTTAATATCCTGGCGCACTGCGGGCTTGAAAAAAAATCATAATCTTTCTGCCGCCAGGTGGCGCCCCATCCTTCATGTTCAATCGTTACTGCTTTCATTTCGGCATCATCGTAAGCGGTATGCAGAATAAGATATGTTATGCCGGGCTTTAAATTTTTAAGACCATTGCTATAAAAATCACTCATGCCTGCCCTAAAATTTTCAGGTTCCGCGGTTAATATCGTATCAAATATTACATCTCTGTCTGTTACAACCGTATCAAGGTTTATGTGTAAAGAATTTTCTACCTGGCGATAAACAAAAACAGGTATTTTAAACTCATGCCCGACTTTTAAAAAAGATTTTAAAAAATCAACGTTGTGATGAATGGAATACATGTGCGCATCAAGGTGGGTGGGATTGATACCAAATTGCATAGCACGTTTTACCTGGCTGCGTATTTCTTCTTCCACTTCGGCAGGTGAGGCATTTTGAACAACACTATCCACGGAGGAATAAAAAAAGCCATCTTTATTAACCAAGCCTATTATGTTTTGCGCCGGTGTTACAGGTCCCCATTTATAATATTTCCATTCACTCGTTAATGTAATATGCAAACCAAAATCCTTTTCGGGATAAAGCCTTGCATAAGCTGCAATTTCAGGGAACCATGGGCAGGGAACCATAATGCTTGCCGAGTTAACACAGCCTTTTTCCATTGCGCTGATTGAAGCTGCGTTTTCAGAATGTGTTACGCCCAAATCATCGGCATGTATAATGAGCAGTTTAGCGTCTTTAGGGTAGCCAAGCTGCTCTTGCACGGATTTACGCTGACCCACAACCACTATAGAACAAACAGAAAAGAAGATAACTATCCCGGTTTTTAGGTAACCTGAATTTTGTAAATTGTATTTCATAGATGAAATTATTTGAATACTAAATTAGTGTACTGTCGAACGTTAACAAATTTTTTCAAAGTCCAAGTTGTCACGGAGCGTTAACGTTTCCACTTGGGAAATTCCTTGGTATTAGAATGCCACTAGCTAAATGCCAACATTGTTATTTGATTCCCCTACAACGTCTCTACCATTTCCGCCGTTTCTTCCTCAACATCTTTCTCCAAAGCTTTATATCGGATCACTTTATTACCAACCAAAGAAATGATAAAAGCTGTAACGGCACAAGCGGCCATAACACCGGTCATTGGCAGGGCCGTGCCATTGTTTAAAACACTCACAAGCGCCGAGGTAAAAGCGCCAACCGCCATTTGTATACCGCCTAATAAAGCCGAGGCCGAACCCGCTGCTTTGGCAAAGGGCGCCATAGATAAGGCCTATGAATTGGGAAAGGTAAAACCCTGCGCCGCTAAAAATATGCTGATCAAAACAATGACGGGTTGGATCAGCCGCCATAACGCCACAACTTTTTATACATCTTAGTCATTCGAAATAATAACAGGCCCAACCGGTATTTTCCCGCTATTCAAAAAAACTTTTATTTTAGAGGTTAACTTTGTCAGCTCTATATATTGATTGATTTTTGCTGTCAACACAAAAACAGTTATCGTATATTTTGAAAAGTTTTGCAGGTGCTGCAGGTTTTTGTCATAAGTTAAAAGCGCATCAAAAGAATTGTCTATAAGAAGTCTTAGCAAGTCACCATTTTTAATACCGTTCCATTGCATATCACGAACTGTAAAAATTTCATGTTCTGAAAAGTCCTGCCTGAGCCTTTTGGGTAAATTCTCGTCAAGCAACAGTCGAATATAATTGAGCTACATTTTTAGAAGTCAAAAGTTTATTGGCTAAGTCCAGCAGTGCTATGGCCTGCTCTTTTGAAACCGTAGGAAAATCATCTAAAAATTCGTCAAGAGGAACACCAGCTTCTAAATGGTCAAACAAACTTTCAACCGGAACCCGTGTTCCTTTAAAAACAGGTACTCCGCCTAAAATCTCGTTGTCAATCGTTATGAGGTCGTGAACGTTCATAAAACAAATTTAAATGAAATTGGCAGCATTATGAATTTCAACTTCCCTTACAACGTCTCCACCATTTCCACCGTTTCTTCCTCAACATCTCTTTCCAAAGCTTTATAACGGATGACTTTTGTGCCAACCAAAGAGATGATAAAAGCCGTAACCGCACAAGCGGCCATAACGCCGGTCATTGGCAGGGCCGTACCATTGTTCAACACACTTACCAGCGCCGAGGTAAAAGCGCCAACCGCCATTTGTATGCCGCCCAACAAGGCCGAGGCCGAACCTGCTGCTCTGGCAAAGGGTGCCATAGATAAGGCCGAGGAGTTAGGAAAGGTAAAACCCTGCGCCGCTAAAAACAGGCTGATCAAAACAATGGTGCTAAGCACAGTACCAAAACCATAATACATAGAGGCCACGAGGCTAAGGCCAACAAGGCTTTGGCAAAACAAGGCCACCCTTACAATTTGTTCACTTTTATATTTTCGCAACACCAGGCTGTTAAGCTGGCTGGCACCAATAAGGCACATGGCCACGGTGGCAAATATCCACCCATATTGTTTTTCGCTTACTTTAAATAACTCCATAAACACATAAGGCGAGCCGGCAATATAGGCATACAAACCTGCTGCGGCCACAGCCCCGGTAAACGCATAAATATAAAATTGCGGCACCTTAAATACATTCAAAAAACCGATGATGATAGGTCTTGGTTTTAGAGATATGGACGTATCAGGCTCCCGGCTTTCGGGCAAGGCAAAATGCACAGCGGCTAAAATAACAATGCCCATGAGCGTGAGCACACCAAACACATAATGCCAGCCAAACTCTGCGGTAATGTAACCGCCAAGCGTAGGCGCAATGAGTGGTGATACACCTATGACGAGCATGAGCAATGAAAACACTTTGGCATTTTCTTCCACCGGGAAAAGATCACGTACCATAGCCCGTGAAGCCACCATGCCTACGCAGCCGCCAAGCGCCTGCAATAATCTTAACCAAATTAAGGCCTCAACCGAACCCGCAACCGTACAACCTATAGAAGCCAGGATGTATACGGTTAAGCCAATGTACAAAGGCTTCTTGCGGCCAAACCTGTCTAACAGCGGGCCGTATAAAAACTGCCCGAAACATATACCAATAAAAAAACTCGATAAGGAGAGGGATACGTTGGAGACAGTGGTATGCAGGCTTTTGGCAATGGCAGGAAAACCGGGCAAATACATATCAATAGAGAACGGGCCAATGGCGGAGAGTAAGCCAAGGATGAGTATCCAGAGAAATTTATGTTTCCTGCGCATGGTTGCCATTACTGCAAAACTATGGGTATACTTTTCAAAATAAATTTAGAAGTTTAAGCTTGCGGCCGTGCAGCACCTTTCATCATCAAAAAAAATTTATTTGTGCATTGAGCATTTATTGTTATTGTACATTTAACTTACCATCACTAATCAGGAACGTATGTCTAAAATCATTCTATTGCTTTTTGTTATTTCTTTGTCCGCTTGTGCAACAAAATCTTTCCAGGCAGACAGGCGACAGTT
>JANLXV010000522.1:0-8926 GCA_031365305.1 Chitinophagaceae bacterium | reverse complement strand
TTCATCGGGTATGGCTTATTTAACAAAAGTATTGGAGCGAAAGCCGAACAATAAAGAATTGTTGTCAGGCATTGCCCAGGCATTGCACCAGGCCAAAAAATATGATGAGGCATTGACTTATTATCAAAAACTGATTGAACTGGATGCCACAGACGCTAATGCTCTTTACATGGCGGGCATCACCTTTATAAAAAAGGGAAAGAAAGAAAAAGGCCAGGCCATGTGCGATAAAGCCATACAAATGGATCCATCGTTAGCAAAGAATCGTACAAAGAAAGGCGAGCAGTTGGGGCTTTAATGCAAATGAGCTTATCAGCTGTCAGCTATCAGCTTCTTTATATATTCCCTTCTTTCTAATTTCGCTGATACCTAACTTCTGATTTCTGATTACTGACCACTGATACCTCCTCACACCTAATTCTTCAACCTGTACTTCTTATTCACCTTGGGATTATTGAAATAATTATTCAGTTGCTCCTCCGACATATTATTGGAGATATCAACAGGAATTTCTATAAGCTGCACCTGGCTTTGTTTTAATTCTTCTTTCAGCTTAGCGGTTTTCTTAAGCACATCGGCATCTTTATCGCCTACCAGCATATTATCTGTGATCATATATTCCAGTCTTTTTATAGAAGACCGGATGAGAGCCGCCTGGTTTTGATCCACAGTTTTATTTGGGGCGCTGGCTTCTTTAATGGGCACGATGGCCACGCCAACACTTGGCAGTATCTGCCCTGTTTTTTGTGACGATTCATTATTGGATGTGTTCAATAAAGTACCTGTTAAAGCTGTAGTTGCTGAGGCCAGGTCAAAAGTGGTTCTTGCTGTTTTAGTTCTTTTTAATTTTCTATCCAACTGCAGAAAAGTATATTTTAATTGCATGGTGTATAGCTTTACATTTTTTGTAATTAGCCGGTGTTCTTCAACGGCCTGTGGATAATTCAGCGCATCCCGGATTACGAATTTTACAACTGCTGTGTCTTTTATTCTCCACTTTGTAGAGCCAATGAAACTTAAATTCAACACCCTTAGTTTGGCGGAATCGGTTTCTTTTACAAAGTCAAAACCCGGTGTCCATGAAAATACATCTCCACAGTTTTTTACCAGGCTATAATTAGAAATAGGAATACTGCTGGCAAACAAAATATCCTCAATGGGTGAGTTGCCACTTTCGCAAAGCACCCTGAAAAAAATGCTATCACCTTCCTGTATGTATTGTGTGCCGGTTATAGTTGGCTTAAGTCGTGAAGGAATAACATCTGTATTGTAAAAAATAATGTTGAAGCCGGTATCAATTTTATCATCGGCATTGCTCAGGCTTTGTACGCCTATATTTATTTTGTATTCATTATCGTATTTAAGCTTACCCGAGATAAAAAATGATTTATCAGCCCTAAAAGAAAGCAAACCATTATCCTTGTTGATCTTTAAGCCTGGCAATGTATTCTTCATATACCAGTAATAACCAGCCTCATCTTTATTTAATTCCAGGTTGTAGGCAAGGGCAGAATCAACATGCAGACTAAATGAAGGATTTAAATTTGTTATCCTGAGAATTGTATCCTGCTTTACCGGTGCAATAGTTACCGAATCTGCCGGCACCTGGGCACAGGATTCAGTAAAAAATAAAAGTCCAATAACAGTGAATAGTGGCTTCATGCGGAGGGTATGAGTTTTGGCGGCAAAATTAATTGATTATGGCGTTGCTTACGGAGATATAAAAAAGGTTATTAAAAAGTAAATCTGGAAATATATTTGCAGGAGGATTTACTATTAAAAAGCAAAACATCTGCTTACTCTTTTATTAACCTAAACCTTTAGAAGATGAAATTTCTATCTACACTATTTTTTTTGGCATCAGTATTATCACAACAAACTTTTGCACAGGATTCATCGTTTGTACAAAGCACAAAAAAAACATCGCCTTACAAAACCAGTTTTAAAAAAGATGCCATTATAACAACGGGTGCTGTAGGTTTAACTGTACTTGGCGTATTGTTGGTTCAGGACAAAAAAGACTTGACGCTTCCGCAACTCCTGGCGAAATCTAAAAGCGATGTCAATTTTTTTGACAGGGGTAGTGCAGGATTTTATTCTGAAAAAGCAAATGATGACAGCTACATCCCATTCTACGCTGCTTTTGCTTCACCCATTGCCATGTTACTCATTAATAAAAATGAAAGGTCGAAGGCAGGCCAGGTAATCGTTTTATACACTCAAACGTTAGCTATAACCAGTGCAATGTTTACTTTAGCAGCCGGCACTATAAACAGAAGCAGGCCGCTGGTGTATGGTACCAAGGCTCCCGAATCGCTAAGACTGGCAGGTAAATCACAACGTTCTTTTTACGCAGGCCATACAGCTTCAACTGCTGCTGCCACTTTTTTTCTTGCTCAAACTTTTTCTGATTTTAATCCTGATTCAAAACTCAAGCCATTGATATGGGTGGTTGCCGCTGCAGTGCCTGCTTCAGTGGGTTATTTCAGATATAAAGCCGGCTATCATTTTTTAAGCGATAATATTTTAGGTTATGTTATTGGCGCCGGCACAGGTATCCTGATTCCGAAGTGGCACAGGTCAGGCAAAATGCAAAATTTAAGTATGGCGCCTTTTTATCAAAGCAACATTAAAGGCATAACATTTAATTATAAGTTCTAAACGGTATCCCTAATCAGCTTCTATAGTTTATAAATATTTAATAATAAGGGTATCGGCTTATCATTTTAAATAGAGCTGTGTCGAGAAATGATTTGCGTATAAATCAAATGGGCATTTGAAATAAGCTTAATGTTATGCCTTGGTAATGTGGTGGCGGCTTATCTAAGCCGGTTGGAGTAGTAATTCCTAAAAATGTAAAACCACATTTCAAGTAGTAATCATTGAGCTTTTTGTTATCTCCCCAGGTATCCATACGGATATATTTTTTATGTTTGTTTTTAGCATAAATTTTTGCCCAATCAATTATTTTGCTTACGAAATGATTGCCCCGGAACAGTGGATTTGTTACAAT
Source organism: Chitinophagaceae bacterium (assembly GCA_031365305.1). Classification (GTDB taxonomy): domain Bacteria; phylum Bacteroidota; class Bacteroidia; order Chitinophagales; family Chitinophagaceae; genus Ginsengibacter. The sequence goes on along the minus strand of JANLXV010000522.1, from coordinate 5,913 downwards.
GCGATGAATGTAAATGGCAGCATCTCTATCTCTTTCGCCCCATATTAACGGATCGTTTTCTGCGGTTACAAAAATGCAGGCAATAATGTTGCTGATTATAATTTTCCATTGCCGCTATTCCACTATTTCTTTTTCAACAAGAGCCTTGCTGAATGGCTGCCAGTGGTTATCAGACTTTTCTTTTTGAAAAACCACGGCTGCATCATATAGTGAAAATATGATGTCAATATCATCAATGTTGCTGTTTATAATTTTAAAATGATCCATTAAGATTTGGAACCTATAATAATAGCGTAAACATTGAACCGCTTCCCTGATTATTTTTTTGGAGACATCATCATATAATCAACAGTAAGATTTGCCAAGGCATTCATGCCAAGTTTAAACCCGCTTTCGTCTATATAAAAATCAGGCGTATGATGTGATGCCGATGTTTTTACATCTTTCCCCTTTGGCAAACCGCCAAGAAAAATATACAGCCCCGGAGCTTTTTTTTGAAAGAAAGAAAAATCTTCTGCGCCTGTCTCCGCAGGTACAAGCATCAAATTATTTTCGCCGGTTGTAGCTTTTAAAGAAGGCAGCATTTTTTCTGTTAATGCCACATCATTAAAAGTAACAGGGTAGTGCGAACTGTAAGGTATCATAACTTCTGCAGTGGCACCGGCGGCTTCTGCAGTTTTAGTAATTATTGTTTTTACACGCTCAATAATCAGGGCCTCATCTTCAATGCTAAGCGCTCTTAATGTACCCAGCATTTCAACCTGTTCGGGAATGATGTTGGAACGATTGCCACCATGTATGGCGCCTATAGTAACTATGCCGGCATTTTTTGTTATATCCAAATTGCGGCTTACCACTGTTTGAAGATTATTAATAATTTGGGCAGAAACAACAATCGGATCTATAGATTGCCAGGGGCTTGCGCCATGCGCCGATTTACCATGAATAATGATCTTCATATCGTTTACAGCCGCCATTGTACCCCCGGGGCGATAGGTGATTTTACCCACTTCGGCCTGGGCATCTATGTGTAAGCCAAAGATGGCATCCACCTTCGGGTCATTCATTACCCCTTCTTTAACCATCAATTCAGCGCCGCCCTCTTCACCTTTTGGCACACCTTCTTCAGCAGGTTGAAAAATGAATTTAACTGTACCCGGTAAATCGGCTTTTAAAGCCGAAAGTATTTGCGCTACACCCATAAGAATTGCCGTATGCGAATCGTGGCCACAGGCATGCATTACGCCGACTTCCTGGCCATTGTATGTGGTTTTAACTTTTGACGCAAATGGCACAGGTGTTCTTTCAACCACTGGCAAGGCATCCATATCTGCACGCAAAGCCACCACAGGCCCGGGTTTGCCACCTTTTAAAATGGCTACTACTCCTGTATGCGCCACATTGGTTTTTACCTCCAACCCTAATGACTGTAAATGTTTGGCAACGAGTTGTGCAGTTCTTACCTCATGATTGCCCAATTCAGGATGTTCATGAATATCTCTTCGCCAGGCTATAACCTGTTGTTCTATCTTATCAGCCCCGGCCCTTATTTTATTTCTTAAAGCATTTTTTTGAGAAAATACATTAAGCATATAGAGGCATAAAAAGAATATAATAAAATGCTTCATAAACAGGTTTTGTTACCAAGTTAATGATATTTCAAACGCATGGGTGAATAACTAAGCAGAAGAATGAAAAGGTATTAACCTGGCACAGGAATTTCAACTTGTATTGTGCAGCCATTGCCGGCAGAAGTAACAATGGTAAGTTTTCCGTTTAATAATTCTGTGCGTTGTTTTATATCAAGAAAACCGGTGCCCATTGTTTCTGAAGAAGGATCAAAGCCGGCACCATTATCCCTGATGATAATGTTGAGCGAACCGTTATTCTGATCAACATCAATCATGGCTTTTTTTGCCAGGGAATGCTTATCAATATTATATAACTGGTGTTGAATGATGCGGTAGATCTGGTTATATAATTGTTCGTTCTTTAAAACTTTCTCGGCTTGTTCGCTAACTTTTACAACTACATCAACATCTGAAGAAGCGCCGGTTATTAAGGCTATGTCATGTATGGATTGCTCAAAAGATTTAATGCTGTTTAGCGGCGGCAACATTGACTTTGCAATACGGCGAACATCTTCAATACAGCCCACAAGATTTTTTATACTTTCATTTAAAAAGAGGTCGTCCTGTAATTTGTTATTATTGATATAGCTTTTCAGCAGCAATTTAATGGTTGCCATAGTAGGCGTAATATTTTCATGCAACTGGTTGCCTACCCGTTCTCTCTCTTTATCCTGCCCATCAATGGTTGCCTGCAAGATGGCTCTTTGCCGTAACAGCTTTTCCTGGTCAAGCCGCAATTGCGTACGCTGCCTTTCAACACTATAATTAATTGATTTAAGCAGTATGTTTAAATTATAATCTCCTTTAACTAAATAATCCTGTGCACCGCCTTTTATAGCTTCAAGCGCTAAATCTTTATCATCGTTACCCGATAAAATAATAATTGGCCCAAGCGTAAATACTTCACGTACTTTTTCAAAGGTGTTAAGGCCATTACTATCCGGAAGGTTAAGATCAAGAAAAATAAGATCAGGTAAGTGATCCGAAGAATTGAGATGTGCTAATGAATTTTGGAGTGTGTCACAATTTACAATTTCATCAACATCAATAAGCAAGCTTTGAAGTTGCTCTTCCAACACCATAAAATTATCCGGGTTATCTTCTACAATAAGTATTTTTCTTAACGGTTGCATATTTGAGAAGATTGATACGGATGTAAGGGTGTTAAATTAGGATCTTTTAAATGTACAGCGATATATAGTAGATGTAATTAATAAGTTGCAAAACATAAGTTAACTATTACAACTCATATACCTTATGCTTACTGCAAACACAATAAGCTAACCAGTATTTTAATAAAGATATAACCTTAAACCTGTAGTAATTTTTGCCTGTTTATTTATAAAGCCAGGTTGTTCGCAGAATCTATTACTCAACTTAATACACAAAACACTTTTGCTCAACCAAACAAGTCGCTGCTTAAATACCTGTCACCACGGTCGCAAACAATAAAAACGATGATGCCTGTTGTAAGTTCTTCAGCTAATCTTAATGCTGAAATGGCTGCGCCGCCGCTGCTCATACCGGCAAAAATCCCTTCTTCTTTAGCCAGTCGCCTTGTCATGCCCTTTGCATCTGCTTCAGATACTTCCATTACTTTATCTACCCGTGAGGCATCAAAAATTTTTGGCAGGTAAGCTTTTTCCCATTTACGAATACCTGGTATTGATGAATTGTCTGTTGGCTGGCAACCTATAATCCGAATGTTTGGATTTTGTTCTTTTAAAAACATTGACGTTCCCATAATAGTGCCGGTTGTACCCATAGCACTTACAAAATGTGTAACTTTCTCATCGGTGTCTTTCCATATTTCCGGGCCGGTTGTTTTATAGTGGGCTAAATAATTATCCTTATTGCCAAATTGGTTTAAAAGAAAATATTCGCCTGTTGCAGCCTTCTCTTCAGCATAATCTCTGCAAACTTCCATGTTATCGAGCAAGATAACTTTTGCGCCAAAAGCTTCCATAGTTAATACACGTTCCCTCGTTGATGAAGACGGCATGATTAATTCAATGGGCACTTTGTAAAGGTTAGCTATAAGTGCCATTGCAATGCCCGTATTACCGCTTGTTGCTTCAATAAGTTTTGTGTTGCTGTTAATTTCGCCACGTTCAATAGCGCTCCTGATCATGTTTAATGCCGGCCTGTCCTTTACACTGCCGCCGGGATTATTACCTTCAAGTTTACCATAGATCTTTACAGCAGGGTTTTTATTAAGATGTAATATTTCTACCAAAGGTGTATTACCTACAAGGTCGAGTATGCCTGCCATAATTATTCATTGATTAATTTACCTTCAAGTACGGTGATCTCAGAGTTATGATAAACGAGGGAACCAGGTGGAACGCTTGTGGTAAGCCAAACATTTCCGCCAATGGTGCTATGGTGGCCAACAACAGTTTCTCCGCCCAAAATAGTAGCGCCTGAATATATGATCACATGATCTTTAACAGTAGGATGGCGTTTAATATAAGCCAGGCTTTTATCTACACTTAATGCGCCGAGTGTAACGCCCTGGTATATTTTTACATGCTTGCCAATCTGAGCCGTTTCACCAATCACAATACCTGTACCATGATCTATACAGCAATACTCATCAATTTCTGCAGCGGGATGAATGTCAATGCCTGTTTTAGAATGTGCAAATTCAGTGAGGATCCTTGGCAGCATGGGCACATCAAGGGTATACAATGCATGGGCAATGCGATAAAAACATAAGGCATAAAAACCAGGATACGCCCTGATCACTTCAAATTCATTTCTTGCGGCAGGGTCACCATTAAGTATTGCATAAATATCTGTGTTAAGCAGGCGATATATTTCAGGCAACTCCGAAAAAAACTGCCTGGCAACTTCTGCATTATCAAAACTGCTGCAATCTTTCGTGGCACTTAAAATTTGTTCTAACTCTTTTTGAAGCACATCAGAAATATGCAAAAGATCATCAATTTTGGGATGGGAAATTGGTGACAGTTGTGGATATAATAAAGCAATAACACTGGATGCCCAGTTAGACAAAACCTTATTTGCGGGCACGTGATGCGCTAATTGCTGTTTGTAAATGATCTGCTGAAAAAAATTTTGCAAGGTGCTCAAATGATCCAATTATATAGCATGAAATTAAAATTTAATATAATAATAATAGCTTGAAATTGAAAGCATCAAAAGAAATAATCTGCATAATGGATTATTACAAAAGCCACACCGCAGGTAAGTGTGGTTCATAAACTTTAACCAATCAGGCCGATTCAGTAATTATAATGTTCTGAGCTTAATGTTTCTAAACCATGCCTCACTGCCATGATCCTGTAAAGCGACGTGGCCTTTTTTTACTGTACCATATTGTGCGGCATCTTTCCATTTGCCGTTGGCTTTATTAGCTTTCCATTCATCTGAGCCTATCTGGTATTCTACGATCTTTCTGTCGTTTAGCCAATGCTCTACATGACCATCTTTAACTAAGATTTTTGTGGTATTCCATTCACCGATTGGCCTGGGAGCCGCTGTTGGCGCAGGGTTCATGGCGTAGTTAGCGCCCGTCTTTTGCCAGTCTTCAAGCTTTTGCGGAAAGTTAGCATCATCTATTAATTGATATTCCGGTCCGCTTAAATATGAGGCAGGATTATCTTCATTAAAAAGATAGATGATACCACTGTTTCCTTGCGGAGATATTTTCCAGTCAAGCGACAGTTCAAAATTTTCATATTGATCATTAGTGATAAGGTCAGCTTTCGTATCACTTTTATCATCTGTACTTCCTTTACAATGCAATACGCCATCCGCTACTGTCCATGAATCAGACTTTTTATTTTGATAAGTACGCCAGCCATTTAAAGTTTTACCATCAAATAAAGAAACCCATTGGTCATTGGTATTATTCATGCTATTATTTTTTGATGCAGAATTATTTTTTTTGACTGATGGCCCGCATCCAGCAAAAAGCAAAACACCGGCAAGGGCAATGATAAAATTTTTCATTTTACATTTTTCATTCTTCATTATTACTTGCTAATTACTTTAAGATTAGTCGGATCCCAATGCATGATCTTATTATTGAAATAACTGTCGTTACAAAGCAGGGCAGGTGCTGCGGCACGAAAGCCAAATAATGGATCTTCGATGACATGCCCGTTATTGCGCATAGCATTAAAAAGATTATAGAAGTGATCAAAATGTGCGCCTTTATAACCTTTGTCGGCAGTGTATTCCATTTTTTCCGGCGACAGCATTTGTTTGCGATCATAAACAAATTGACGGCCGGTATCTGCAGCCATTTTATTTT
>JANLXV010000468.1:0-1730 GCA_031365305.1 Chitinophagaceae bacterium | reverse complement strand
TACAATCAGCTATAAAAAAAATTGACCTGGATAAAATAAGCAATGACGTTGAAGTGTCATTAAACAACATTGACTGGAAAACAATTCAGCATGATATTGACAGATCACTGAGAGAAATAGATCTTGGCAATATCAATATTCAAATCAATACTGATATAAGAGACAAGGAAATGAAAATGAGCCGTCAACAATTGCGGAAGATGCAAGAAGTAAAATTAAGAGAAGCCAGGAAACAATTACAAAAAGCAAAAGATCAATTAAGACAAGCTAAAAAAGAATTGGAAAAAAATAAAATGTACAGAAACAGGAAGAGTGAAGAAGTCATAAATATTTTGCTTCAGCCTAAAAAACAGGAATTAGAAAAACAAATGGTTACGGCTTCTACATTCCCTTTTCTTGATAGATTACGATTCTTTCACCTGATATAATTCTTATAAAATTAAACATAGAATTAGTTGGAATGATGTCATATAATATCATCCCTACAGGGTTTCTTCACACGTTTATAAAGTTCTATAATCATTCCATCCCTTTTGGTTTTTAGAACCCAATTTCAAAATAAGCAAAGTCTGAAAGGCTAATAATATTATACATAAACAAAACAATGTTATTTTAACCCGCCTCAGGCGGATGATATTAAGCAATCCGGTAATAATTCTATTCCTTTTCTATATAACTCTTGCTTTCAATATTCAAAATATTTACCCGTCCACTTTTTCAAACACATGATAACCGAAACGGCCTGTGGTTAAAATAGAAGACTCATTAAGATCGTAAACTTCGCCGTTAAAAATATTCCGGTGTTTACCGAGGTTTTCAATGAGATTGACTTCAGTAATAAATTCTGAAAAGTTTAAAATAACAACTATTGATTGATTATCAATTTTACGCTGAAAGGCAAATATTTTTTCATCAAAGTTGGTAGGAATTTTTTTGGTGATCACTCCCTGATCGCCCGCTCTTAATGCTTTATTTTTTTTACGAAGCGTTAGCAAGATCTTGTAAAAATCATGCAATGAAAAAATGCCAGACCATTCAATATGATCTTTTTCAAAAAACTTAAGCCGTTTATAATTGGGCATTTCCTGGCCACTATAAATCATGGCAAGCCCGTTCCAGGTGCAACTAAACACGGCAAACATTTCAGCGGCTTCACCATACTTTTCATATTCCGTTCCGTTCCAGCTATTCTCGTCATGATTGCTGGTAAAATACACTCTCAAAGCTTCCGGTATAAAGGTTTCAGTATAATTATTTAATACAACCATATAATCGTCAACATTCAGGTTGGCCCTTAAATTATCTTCTGAAGCGTGCATCCACTTCCAGGTATACGTGGCATTAAACACACTGTGATATTCTATAGCCTCACATTCAGCCAGCCAAAATAAACCGGGCTTTACATCAATAAGCGCAAGCTTTGCTGCAGCCCAAAAATCAAGTGGAACCAAATGTGCCATATCACACCTGAAGCCGTCTATATCACAGGCAATGATCCAATATTTCATGGCATCAATCATAGCCTTGCGCATATTGCTATTGGTATAATCCAATTGACTCACATCAGCCCAGCCATGCGGATTTATTATGATAGAGTTTTCATCGTATAAATAAAAATCGGGATGAAGATCAATCCATGTATTATCATTACTGGTATGGTTGTCCACCCAGTCAACTATAACCTTAAATCCTAAATGATGCTCAGCAATAACAACATCTTTAAAATACTG
>JANLXV010000437.1:0-7496 GCA_031365305.1 Chitinophagaceae bacterium | reverse complement strand
TGGAGATTACGCCATGCTATCTTAAAATAATTTTTGATCATAACGGCTTAATTTAATTCCAATGAAAAATTAAAAGCCCAAAAGTTGTTGTATGAAAATTTCCATTTTTTACTATTCTGTTTTCAAACTTTTAATAGGATTTGAAAGCCCTGCTTTTGCTGTTTGCAGCCCTATTAATACAACGGTTAACAGGCCTAAACCCAGTATCGATAAAATAAAAGGTTGCGCCGTCAGGTCGATGCGATAAGCATAATTGTTCAGCCAGTCACGCATCAATAGCCAGGCTAACGGGCAGGCAACAGCTGCGGCAATGATAATAATGCCAATAAACTCTTTTACAAACAGGCCGATAATATTTGGGAGTGAGGCACCTAAAATCTTTCTTATACCAATTTCCCTTATTCGCTTTTGTACGCTGAACGAAACAAGCCCCAGCACACCAAGTAATGCAATCACAAGAGATAGTATGGTTGCGGTGTAAGCAGCCTTCTTTAGCTGCAATTCCCTGGCATAAAGTTTTTTCAATGTATCATCCATGAAAGTATATTCGAACGACGAACCGGGAAGCAGGCTAGCCCATTTTTTTTGAATCGCTTCAATGATTGCTGTAACATTGCCCGGCTTTATTTTGAAAGATAAAAAGCGGTAAGCCACTCCACGCCTTACATGAAAAATGATCACCGGTTCGATTGCCTGTTGCATTGAACTAAAATGGAAATCGTTAATGACACCACTGACTGTATAAACGGTTTTGTCTCCATAAACCTGCAATTGCCTGCCTAACGCTTCCTGTGGATTGTTCCATCCCATAGCTTTCAGCGCTTTTTCGTTCAAAACAATTTTGGAGGTATCAAGACCTTTATCGGCGAAAAAATTTCCGGCCATTAATGGGATGCCGTAAGTAGTTATATAATTTTCATCTGAAAGCAAAGCCTGCATCGCAACAGCTTTTGCCGAATCTGTTCCATATTGATATACTGAAGGTTGACCACCATTATTACCATTAGGAATTTCGTAGCAAAGTGTAGCATTGCTGATTTCGGGCATTGCTGCAAACTCATTACGTATGGTCTGCATTTTTTGTACGCCGGCAGGCGTCCAGTCTCTCGGCACTTGCGCCGATACAATATATTCTTTGTTATAACCAAGATTTTGTCCAAAGAAATAGGCTACCTGTTGCGCAACTATAGCTGCAGCAATAAAAACGATCAGGGCAATACCAAACTGGAAACCAACAAGAGATTTGCGCAGGATAATATTTTCTTTTATGCCTTTTAATTTTCCTTTTAACGAATCAACTGATTTTAATGATGATAATATAAAAGCCGGGTAAAGGCCAGCTAATAATCCTACCAATAACACCAGGCCAAATGGAATAAGAATAAAGTATAAAGGGAAGGCAGGTAATGGTGTAAGCTGTTTCCCGATCATCTCATTAAAAACAGGCACCAGTAAAGGATAAGCTACAAAAGCCAAAGCTGTTGCAATGAACACGATGATGATGGACTCGGTAAGAAACTGGATGATCAATTGTTTTTTCAGGCTACCTAAAACTTTCCTGATGCCGATCTCTTTTGTTCTTGCCGATGAACGGCTGATGGCGATGTTGATGAAATTAATAATGGCCATTAACAAAATAAACAGGCCAACAAATGATAAAGTATAAACCATCCTTTTCACCAGGCCATTATCTTTTTCAAGATAAAAATCGGTAAGCGTTACAGGACTAATTTTTAAGTTCTGCTGCACTAAGGCTGTGGTATTTGCCTGTACCAATTGTAACAAAGGTTTTTCCAGGTCTTTTGGTGAAATACCTGGCCGCAGCTGAATGTAAGAAGGGATGTAAATATTGGCCCATGAATCAAAATCCGTTCTGCCGAAATAGGTAAAAGTATTTGTGGGGATAAAAAAAGTATTTCTGTTATCGGTATTAATTTGTGTTACTGAATTTTCAGGAATGTTTTTTAGCACGCCAGTTATGGCGAAATCATGATGTGCACCTGAAAAACTTTGTATGGAAACTGTTTCACCTACAACATCAGTTTTTCCAAAGTACTTGATAGCTGCATCAGTTGTCATTACCACTGAATAAGGATTGGTGAGTGCTGTTTTCGGATCGCCATGCAGCAGCTCAAATCCATACATGGAAAGCAAAGTGCTTTCACCAATCTGAATGCCTTCCCTGAAATGTTTATTGCCTTTTGAAACCCCGGAAGTAATGCCATCCCAACGATAATAATTGGCTACAAGCGTTGGATACACTTCTTTTAAACGCTTGGCTAAAGGCCCAAGTGTGGTAATGTCATTTCCCATGTTGGGATCTTTCCAAACGCTCCTTAAAATGTACTGCTGGCTTGAATGGTTTAGATGCTTGTTTACCTGTAACTCTCCCCACACATAAGCACCTATTAAAAGTGTAAATGTGATTCCTGTGAATAAACCGGCTACGTTTACAAAAGAATAAAACGGATGCCGTATGATATTTCTCCAGCCTGTTTTAATATAACTCTTTAACATAACTGCTTTTTAAAGTCAAAAGGGGAAAGTAAAAAATCAAAAATCCAAGCTGATTTGTTCATCTTCATTTTGCATTTTTACTTTTTACTTTTTATTTTATTCCGTTCTTAAACTCTTAACTGGATTAGCATTGGCCGCTTTCAAAGCCTGTACAGAAATAGTAACGAAGGCAACCAGCGCTGCACATATGGCTGATGCAATAAATATCCACCAGGCAATATCTACCCTGTAGGCAAAATCTTCCAGCCATTTACTCATAGAAATCCAAGCCACAGGAAAAGCAATGATAGCCGCAATTAACACCAGCTTTAAAAAATCTTTTGACAACAGTCCTACAATATTTCCCGGATTGGCGCCAAGTACTTTTCTGATGCCGATCTCTTTAACACGCTGGCTGATGGCAAAGGCAGAAAGACCGAGTAAACCAAGGCAGGCAATAAAAATGGCAATACCAGAGAACACGGTAAATATGGTGCCCTGCCTTTGTTCGGACTGATACAATTTTTCAAAACGGCTGTCTAAAAAAGTATATTCATACGGCGTTTCGGGTAAAAATGTTTTCCATGTTTTTTCAATATGAGCTAAAGCACCTTTTATATTATTACCGGAAATCTTAATAGAAATACCATTATAGTTACCGGCTGAAGTTGGCATAAAAAATACAAGCGGAAGGATACGCTGATGCAGCGATTCAAAATGAAAATCGTTTATTACGCCTATGATCCTACCGTTTTTGCCACCATATTGGAATCCTCTTCCAAGTGCGCTTTCATTGGTTTTTAACCCGAGTGCTTTTACAGCCGCTACGTTAATAAGATAAGACGATGTATCAGTAGTATATGCTTTTGAAAAGTTGCGGCCGGCAACCGTTTTAATACCATAAGCAGGCAAAAAATCTTCATCAGTTACTACAAATTTTATATCTGCTTTTGCAGGCGCCATTGCATCACCATTGTTAAGTTGTGAACCCATAGCATCAAGCAAACGGCCTGTAGGTATACGGCTGGAGCGGGCAACTGTATTTATATTACTGTTTGAAAGTAAGGCCGTCTTAAAGGCTTCATACGAATCATTTAAAACGGCAGGGTACGAAAGATTGACAACATGATCTTTATCATACCCTAATGATTTGCTTTGTAAATATTTTAACTGTTGCAGTACTACACCTGTAGCAATGATCAATATTATTGAAATAGAAAATTGAACTATCACCAATACTTTTCTAAAAGAAATATTGGCGCCGCCGGTTTTCATAAACCCCTTTAATACTTTGATGGGCTGAAACGCTGACAAAAACAAGGCCGGGTATATACCTGATGCAATGCCTATAATAAAGGGCACTAAAAATATGACTGATAACATTTGCCAGTTAAGCAGGATGTTTATAGTTAGCTGCTGCCCGGAAAGCTTATTTAGTCCTGGCAAAATCAACCATGTCAGTAAAAAAGCTAATATAGTTGCCATCCATGCCATAAGAACAGATTCGCTTAAAAACTGGGCAATGAGTTCAGGTCTTCCTGCACCAACCACTTTTCTTACGCCAATCTCTTTAGCTCTTAATACCGAGCGTGCCGTTGACAGGTTCATGTAATTGATACAGGCAATCAGCATAATAAAAAGTGCAATAGCCGAAAAAATATATACTCTTTTTATATCACCATTTTCTTCTGCTTCATAATCGGTATGAGACTTCAAATGAATGTCTGTCAGCTTTTTTAAATTAAGTACAGAATAGTCTGAAGGCCTGATTTTACTGGCATCGCTATCTTTTGGTATATGCCGGTTTTGAAAAGCGGGAAATTGCGCCTCCATCTTTTTTGGATCATAATTACCCGGTAAGACGATATAAGTAAGAAATGAATTATTGCCCCAGTTAGTACGCAGGTTTTCCTCACCGTACACTGCCGAATCACGCAGGGTATTAAATGATACCATTACGGCCGGATGCAAATGTGCATTAGGTGGAAATGCTTTATATACGCCGGTTATTTTACAGTTAACGCTATTATCAAGCCGCACCATTTTGTTGATCGGATCTTCGCTGCTAAAATATTTTTTGGCAACTTCTTCTGATAACATTACCGAATGCGGATCGCTTAAGGCTTTGGCAGGATCACCTTTTAAAACGTTTACCTTAAAAACATCAAACAGGTTTTCATCAGCAAAATATACATTGAGTTCATTAAACATTTTATTCCCGTACTTAAAGGAAGTACGGCCGTTGGAAAGCAGGCGGGTAAGCTTTTGTATCTCCTTAAAATCAGTGAGCAGGTAAGGTGCAAAAGGCGGCGCAATCGAACCCAGTTCCAATGACTTTGCACCGGTTTCAGGATTGAGAAAAGTACGCTCTACACGGTAAATATTATTGACGTTATCATTGTATTTATCGAAACTTAATTCGTTAATAATGTAAGCCAATATCAGCAGGCAACAAGTTAGCCCTATCGTTAATCCAAAAAGATTGATGCCGGAGATGAACTTATATTTCATCAAATTGCGAAAGGCAATTTTGATATAGCTTCTTAGCATGGTTTTGTTTTTAGGTATAAGAGATTGAGGTGTCAGGTGTGAGGTATCAGGTATGAGGCATGACTCATTAAAACTGATAACTATAATCTGATACCTGACTGCTGATACCTGATTGCTCTATTACACCATAATATTTTCCAATACAGTTTGCCCATCTAACATGCGGATAATCCTGTGACTATATCTTGCATCATGTTCGGAGTGCGTTACCATAATAATGGTTGTCCCTTTTTCATTAAGGTCAGTTAATAGCTGCATTACTTCGTTGCCGTTTGATGAGTCAAGATTACCAGTAGGCTCATCTGCAAGAATCAGCTTTGGATTATTAACTACCGCTCTTGCAACAGCAACCCTTTGTTGCTGACCACCCGAAAGCTGCTGTGGGTAATGGTTGCGGCGGTGCATGATCTGCATCTTATCCAGTACCTGCTCAACCTTGGCTTTACGGTCTGCTGCCTTTACACCAAGATAAATTAATGGCAATTCTACATTTTCAAACACTGTAAGCTCATCAATAAGGTTAAAGCTTTGAAAAACAAACCCGATATTTCTCTTACGCAAATCGGCCCTTTTTCGTTCATTAAAATCAGCCACTTCAATACCATTAAAAATAAAGCTGCCGCTATCCGGGTCATCAAGCAGGCCAACAATATTCAATAGGGTTGATTTGCCGCAACCTGAAGGCCCCATCACTGCCACAAATTCGCCTTCTTTCACTTCAAACGACAGTTTATTTAGCGCCACCGTTTCTACATCTTCGGTACGGTAAATTTTTTCCAGTTCAGAAATCTTGATCATCTCTTTATTTTTTGATTGTAATGTTTTGATAGGTTATAGTCGTATAAAAAATGCTTCAGCCCAATACTTCGTTTTTAACGGCTGCTTCCTGGTTGTGTCAGGCTTTACAACAGGTGGCACTACCAGTTTTGCTTTTTGCTGCTGTTTTGGAACTGCTGTAAACGACTCGCTTTTGATAAGAGAAGTAGTGCAACATAATATTACTACTAAGCTAAAACGACAAATAAATGCATTCATGACTTTATGATTTAAAAAATTAAAAATTTTCCTTACCCTTAAACCTTCAACCTCATATCTCATACCTCTCTCCTAATACCTCTTTCCTCATTTCTGCAACACCAACTCCTGCATAGTGCCATAATTTTCATAGCTGCTCGTAATTACTTTGTCGCCTGGTTTTAAGCCTTCCAATACCTGGTAATAATCAGGGTTTTGCATGCCTAATTGGATATCGGTACGGTAAGCCTTTTTGCCATCATCGCTCACTTTAAAAATCCAGTTTCCACCAGTAGCCTGGAAAAACCCGCCTTTAGGTACAAGCACAGCCTGCGTTTCAGCGCTAAGGTTAAGCCCAATCTGCAAGGTCTGCCCACGGCGTATTCCCGGCGGCACTGTATCAATAAAGGCCATATCAACCTGGAAACGGCCATTGGTTACCTGCGTAAATACCTTTTTTATTTTAAGCTTATACACTTTTCCTGCAAAACTAAAATTGCCTTCCAGGTCATTAAAAATTCTTGAAATATAATGCTCATCAATATCTGCACGAATTTTAAAACCGCTTAATACATCTAATTGCCCAAGCCTTTCGCCTTTATTTTTTGACTGGCCAATTTCTGCATCTAATGACGTTAACTGGCCATCAACCGGCGCCCTAACTACAAGATCACCCACTTTTTTACGCATCAGCATTAAGGCATTTTGCATTCTTGCATAAGACTGGGCGGCCTGGCTTATTTGCTGTTTGCCTGATATAAGATCTTTATCCAATGTTTCTTTGGTGAGCTTCTGGCGGCGCACCTGGTAATTGTAATTATTTTCAGAAGATTTAAAATCCTGAGAGCCGATAGCGTTCTGCTCATGCAGTTGCTTATTAAGTTTATACAGGCGCTCCGCTTCTATCGTTGCATTATCTACTTCTGCCATCTGGTTCAACTGGCGTATTGTATTTTGATCTGCATTGTTGCGGGTATTTTGCATTTGCGTTAATACATCATACACCTGCGTTTCCTGGTTAGAAAGGCTAAGCTCAAGATCAGTGTTTGACAATCTTAAAATAGGTTGCCCTTTCTTCATCATGGCGCCATCGTCCACAAATTTTTCTTCAACCCTTCCACCTTCAACCGCATCTAAATAAATAGTTGTTACCGGCAATACCACACCGTTCACGGGAATAAATTCCTGGAACGATCCTTTTGTAACTTCCGAAATAGATATCCTGTCGGTGTTTACATTAAGCTTTGATTTGCCTGAAGTAAAATAAAAACTGGCTACTATCAAAAGAACAAGCGCCGTAATGCCGCCAATTGTTAGCAGCCTCTTCCTGCTCCATTTCTTTTTTACAATTACTCTATCCACCTGGTTAAAACTTTAATAATTCTAAAATTGTTTCTTATGCCATACCATTCTACAAAATGTGCCACAAAAATTTA
>JANLXV010000424.1:0-18446 GCA_031365305.1 Chitinophagaceae bacterium | reverse complement strand
GGTTAGTAATGCGGTTGATGCCACGCAAAAACTTAAAACATTATCGTCTATTGGTGAAGCTAAAGGTGAGTTGGGCAATAATTCTATTGAGGTAAGACTTAATACAGAAAACAAAACCATAACCATTGCTGATAAGGGCGTGGGAATGACCGGTGAAGAAATTGATAAATATCTTAACCAGGTTGCGTTTAGCGGGGCTGAAGAATTTCTTGAAAAATATAAAGGCAAAAATGAAAATAATATTATTGGCCACTTTGGCTTAGGATTTTACTCTTCATTTATGGTGAGTGAGAAGGTTGTAGTATATTCTAAAAGTTTTAAGGAAGAAGAGCCGGCAGTAAGATGGGAATGCGATGGCAGCCCGGAATATACTTTAGAAGAAACCGATAAAGCTGACAGAGGAACAGACATTGTGTTGTACATTAACGAAGACAGTAAAGAGTTTTTAGACGCCTCACGCATTAAAAGTATTCTTGAAAAGTTTTGTAAGTTTTTGCCTGTACCTATTTATTTTTTTGATGAAAATGAGGTAAAAGACGAAATTAAAAAAGACGATGCTAAAGAAGAAGGGACAGAAAGTGATGAAGTTAAAGAAGAGGCTAAGCCAATAAATAACACCAGTCCTGCCTGGACAAAAAAGCCATCGGAATTAACTACCGAGGATTATGAGAACTTTTATAAAGAGTTATACCCTTTCGGAGAAAAGCCTTTATTCTGGATTCATTTAAACGTTGATTATCCTTTCAACTTAACGGGCATACTATATTTCCCGAAGATTAAGCAGCGGTATGAACTACAAAAAGATAAGATACAGCTTTACAGCAACCAGGTTTTTGTAACAGATGAAGTAAAGGATATTGTACCCGAATTTTTAATGTTATTACACGGTGTTATTGATAGCCCCGATATTCCGCTTAATGTTAGTCGTAGCTACCTTCAGGGCGATCCTAATGTAAAAAAGATCAATGCACATATAACAAAAAAAGTAGCCGATAAACTGGAAGATATTTTTAAAACAGATCGTACATCTTTTGAAGATAAATGGGAAAGCCTTGGCTTATTTGTGAAGTACGGTATGATGACAGATGATAAGTTTTTGGACAAAGCCAATAAGTTTCACATATTTGAAAATGCTGTTGTACCTAAAGGTGAAATTGGTGCAAAATTTTATACGCTTGACGAGTATAGAACCGCCACAGAAACATTACAAAAAAATAAAGATGGCAAACTGGTGATTCTTTACACCACTGATCCTGTTCAGCAAAATAGTTTTGTACAGGCCGCTCATCAAAAAAATTACATTGTTGTAAAGCTTGAAACGATTATTGATTCAGCTTTCCTGAATACAATGGAAATGAAGTGGAACGATGTACAATTTGTAAGAGTAGATGCTGATATTGTTGATAATCTTATTGATAAAAACGAGAATACAGAAAGCGTATTGAACAGCGGGGAAGAAACCAAGCTGAAAGATCTTTTTAATATTAATGTTCCTGACTTACATGTTACTACAGAAATTAAAGGTCTTTCGCCTGAAACCGCACCAGTATTAGCTACACGTCCTGAATTTATGCGCCGTATGAAAGATATGGGTGCTAATGGTGGCATGGCATCTTTCTATGGTAATATGCCCGAAGAAGTTACATTAACTGTAAACGGTAACCACCCGGTGTTTCAATATATTTTGAAACAGGATAATCCGGAGAAGCAACAAAGTTCTGTAAGAAATCTTGCTGATCTTGCTTTGTTATCACAAGGGTTACTTAAGGGCACTGACCTCACAAACTTTATTACAAGAAGTGTTGAATTAATGCAGCCTGAAGAGGAGTCAAGAATTATAATGCCTTAGAATTTTATATAAAGATGCTTTAAACCCTGCTTCACGGCGGGGTTTTTTATGGCAGCTCAAGAATTATACCTTCTACATATTCCCTTTTCTTATGATAATATTTTTTATTAAAACCAGCTTGTATGAATAAATCTTTATAAACAGGATTTACATACATTATGTAAACCGGCCGGTTATTTTGCTGCTTTGACTTGAGGATGTTTTGTATCACTTTTTTCATCACCTCTTCTTTAAAAGGATTAAAAAAGAAAAAAATATTCTGGCCTGGTAAAATATTATACAATGCTGCATCTATCCACTCGACTTTAAATTCTACCGCAGGTGTTTGCAGTGCGACTATAGATAAATTTATAGCAGCCTGCATAGCCAACTCTTTGGCAAACTCAATTCCGGTAATAGTTTTAAAGTTATAATGTGCTGCAACTGCCATAGCCCGGCCCTTACCGCAGCCGAAGTCAACCATGTGTTTGTCAGCAGACATCATATCTATTTTTTCAAATAAATGTTCCAGGATATAATAACCTGAAGGTTGGTAGAATTCTGCAGAATGTATATCGCCCTGGAGTGTAAGTTTTTTTAGATCGTTAACTTCCAGCGTATTTAATTGATATTTTTTTTCGCCCTTTACTTCATAATAAAGCATAAAACATGCGAGGGAATAATCCCAGTTATTGCCAATAAAGAAGAAGTAGCGTATGTAATTGAATAGCTTCATCAGGCTGATGTGGAATCCGACAACTTAAAATCAATAACCTTCAACTGAACATTAGATTCACCATTCCATTCATTTAGGTCAAGCGTAAATACAATATCCAAAGGTTGTTTCAATTCTAATATTTGAAACTGGTCAGCCATATTAAAACCAATACCGGTGAAAGTGATGCCGTCATTTTGAATAACGAATCTTATGTGATTATCTTTTACAATTTTTGAATAGCCATTGTTGAAAGCTCTACGGCATAAAAAAACCGGCCGCATATTTTCAGGACCAAAAGGTTCCATTTGAGTAATGATGTTATAAAAGCCCGGCGTTAGATCTTTAAAGCTTACTGCTGCATCAATTTGAATCTCCGGAATTAACAATTCGGGATCAAGCGTTTTTGTAACGGCTTCTTCAAATTTTTGTATAAAAATTTCCAAGTTGGCAGGAAGCATTGTTAAGCCGGCTGCGGCAAAATGCCCACCATAACCTATAAGGTTTTCCCTGCAGGCATGTATGGCTTCATATAAATTAAAGCCGCTAATACTTCTTGCGCTTCCGGCAATTACATCGCCGCTTTGCGTTAATACAATGGTTGGTCTATAATATTTTTCAATCAACCTGGAGGCTACAATACCAACCACACCTTTATGCCAATGGGGTTTAAATACTACCGTAGTATTTTTTGCCACCAAAACATTGTCGCCATCTATCATAGCTAACGCTTCTTCGGTTATGGTGGAATCCGCTTCTTTGCGATCTATATTATCTGTGTGTAATTGCTCAGCATAAGTAAGGGCTTTTTCATAATCATCTTCTACAAACATGAGTACAGCTTTCCTTGCATCATCCATACGTCCGGCGGCGTTAACACGGGGCGCAATAATAAACACGACATTATTAATGGTGTATGGCAGTGCTGAACCGCTGAGATGTATTAAGGCTTTAATGCCTGCGCAGGCATTAGAATTTATTTTTTGTAAACCATAAAATGCCATTGCCCGGTTTTCACCTGTTATGGGTACAATATCAGCCGCAATTGCCGTAGCTACAAGATCGAGGTATTTAAGATAGTTGCTTTCAGGCAGGCTCAGTTTTTTTGAAAGAGCGGTAATCAATTTAAAACCTACGCCGCAGCCACATAAGTCTTTATATGGATAATTACAATCTGCCTGTTTGGGATTTAAGATGGCTACAGCAGGCGGTAAAGTTTCGTCAGGAAGATGGTGATCGCAAATAATAAAATCTATGTCCAATGCCTTGGCGTAAGCAACCAGGTCAATTGATTTTATACCGCAATCTAAAGAGATGATCAGTTTAAAATTATTAGCGTCGGCATAATCAATACCCATGCGGCTTACACCATAACCTTCGCGGTAGCGGTGAGGGATATAAAATTCAATAAGATCATCTGCAAAAATGGATTTTAAAAACTTGTACATACAAGCCACTGAAGTTGTGCCATCCACATCATAATCGCCAAAAACAAGAATTTTTTGATGTGCCGATTTTGCTTGTAAGATGCGTTCAACAGCCCTCTCCATGTCTTTCATAAGAAACGGATCATGCAAATGGGCAAGCTTCGGTCGGAAATATTGTTCTGCTTCATCAAAAGTTGTAATGCCTCTTGCCACAAGTATGGCACACAATTTCCGGTTCACTTTTAGCGAAGCCTGCAAGTCCTCTATTTTATTTACATCGGCCTGTTTTATTTTCCACCTTTTCACCATTGCTGAATTGGGGTATCTATATGTATTAATATTTTCTATCAGTAGTATACCTAACCAGTTCTTCAAGACCATCTCTTTCCTGGTTGTGATTAAATGTGTGAAGAAGCGCCAGAGCTTCATCTCTATATTGCAGCATGATTTTATTGGCATAAGAAATGCCGCCGGCGGCCTGTACAGTTTCTATCACTTTTTTAACGCTTGTCTTTCTTTTATTTGCATTTTTAAGAATGTAGATCAGCTCTCTTTTTTTTGCGGCTTCAATATTGTTAAGTGTATATATAAGTGGTAAGGTTAGTTTTTTCTCTTTGATATCATTACCTGTTGGTTTACCAATATCATCGTTTCCATAATCAAATAAATCGTCTTTAATTTGAAAAGCGATACCTACTTTTTCGCCAAAGTCTCCCATTCTTGCTGTAATGTGTTCATCTTCGGTTGTGCTCCATGCTCCTACAGAACAAGCTGAAGAGAGTAAGGATGCCGTTTTACTTTTTATAATTTCAAAATAAATTTTTTCATCAAGATTGAGTTTCCTTGATTTTTCTATTTGCAAAAGCTCACCTTCACTCATTTGCTTTACTGCTTTTGACAGGATATGCAAATGCTTAAAATCGCCAGCCTCGGTTGATAATAAAAGGCCTTTGGATAATAAATAATCTCCGACCAGAACTGCAATTTTATTTTTCCAAAGGGCATTAACAGAAAAAAAACCTCTTCGTTCCAATGATTCATCTACCACATCATCATGTACTAAGGTTGCGGTATGTAACAATTCAACTAATGCAGCCGCCCTGTAAGTTGATTCATTCACCTGACCGTGCATTTTGGCAGAAAGAAAAACAAACATAGGCCTTAGCTGTTTGCCTTTTCGTTTAATAATGTACTTCATGATCCGGTCGAGAAGCGGTGCATTACTTTTAACAGAAGCAGAAAATTTCTTTTCGAATAAGTTTAACTCTGATGCAATTAAGTGTTTAGCAAACTCCACCTTCATAAGGTGGCAATATACCAAAGAAAGGGCTATAATGTTATAGGACCACAGGGTAACAGCGATAATTTATATAGATGCTATGCAGCGAATCGTACCAAAATATACTCTGGAATGTATTAAAATTCAATGATTAAGCTGCAATTGTTATTATTAAGAAACGTTAAAAAAAATTTGATATGTAAGCCTCGTTTAATACTTTTGCAAAATCACAATCACCTCATTAGAAATTATTAATCCTTAATTATGGCTATTTCAAAGTACAAATTTTTATTCCTGGCAATTTTCTGCGCCTTTTCTGCAGGTGCATTTGCACAGGATACCGGAACTTACGATATATATGATTCCTCAGTGATTTCTCCAAAAAACATGGCTCAGCAAAACGAGTTCTGGAATAATACGTATAGTTTTCCGGCCAAACCAAGAAACCAGGTTGAAGTAGGTTTTTCAGTGGGAGCTTTTACTATAAGCAGCGACGTTAGGGCTAAATTTCCTACAATCGGCGGTGCCGTCCATGTTCGTAAAGCTTTGGGTTATTTATTTTCTTTGAGAGCCCAGTATTTATATGGCGTTGGAAAAGGATTAAACTTTTTAGCCTCTCAGAACTTTAATAAAAATCCTGCCTGGGATAAGTATAACGCTCCAGGCGGCGGCAGTACAGGCGGAACATTTGACAAGGTATTTTATAATTACCGGGCCAAAGTTCAGGATCTTTCCCTTCAAGGTATTTTCACTTTGAATAACATTCGTTTTCACAAACAAAAAAATGGCCTGTTAATATATGCAGGTGCGGGTGTGGGTGCAACAATTTATCATACTAAGGTAAACGCACAAAATGGTTCTGGACAGACTTATGCCAGTTTATTTAACGGTATTTCCAGTTCAAGCCAAACATATAAAAATCGTAAAGATGTACTGGATGCCTTAAAGAAAGGTATGGACGATTCTTATGAAACAGAAGCCGATAACCAGGGCACAAGAAGGCCTAAAATTGGTGACAATACCTTAAAGCCAAGCGGAACCATTTTGGGTGGCGTAGCTTTTAAATTAGGCAAAAGGATAAATCTTGCTATTGAAGATAGATTTACTATTGTTAAAGATGATTTACTGGATGGTCAGCAATGGCAGGAGCAAGCCCGTGGTGATGCTGTTTTAACCCCGGATTATGACGCTTACAATTACCTTTCTGTTGGTTTAAATTTCAACTTGGGTGGTAAATCGGTTGAACCGTTATATTGGATGAATCCGTTGGATTACGCTTACAGCGAACTTAATGCTCCACGTCACATGAAGCTGCCTAAACCTATTTTAGATGATACAGATGGCGATGGGGTTACCGATCAACTTGACAGGGAACCGAATACGCCTGCAGGTTGTCCTGTGGATTCGCATGGTGTTAGCAGGGACACAGACGGCGACGGTGTACCAGATTGTAAAGACAAACAACTTATAACACCCACAGAATGTCAACCAGTTGATGCTGATGGGGTAGGCAAATGTCCTGAGCCGCCTTGCTGCTCAGATAGCACACGTTTTGGAAATATGTCAGGTTGTAATATAGGTGACTTACCAAGTATTTCATTTAAGGGTTCAGGAGCATCACTAAATAATGATTCCAAGGCCTTACTTGCAACAGTAGCGTCAAAATTAAAAGCAAATCCTACTTGTACAATCACCATTACAGGCTACCCTGTAGCTTCAAAAGCATCTCAGGCTTTATGCAACAAGAGAACCGATGCTGTTAAAATGTATTTGACTGAGACAGAAGGTATCAGCAGCGATAGAATAAACCCAAGTTGCGAAGTGGGTGGTGGTGACGCCAACACTGTAGATATTAAGACAAATTGATTTATACGGTCTTTTTTAGATATAGACCTCTCTCCGGAGAGGTCTTTTTTTATAATGTTGTCAAAATATTAACCTCTTGCTTCTTGACATGTTTTAAAGAAAAGGCATTTTTGTAAGGAATCACTTAATTTTGCGCCCCAATGCGATTATCGTTTTTTATTTTCTCGCTTTTATTGCTGACAGCCTCGTGTACGAGTGAGTTCGCTAAAGTGATGAAGAGCAAAGATTATGAGTATAAATTAAAAAAAGCTGACGAGTACTTTACAAAGAAGAAATACCGCAATGCTGAGCAGCTTTATATCGAATTATTCCCTGTATATAAAGGCACAGATAAGTTTGAAGAGCTATACTATAAATATGCTTACTGCGCTTATTACCAAAAAAATTATTCAGATGCAGAAAACCTGTTTAAAGGATTTTTAGAAGTATTTCCGAACAGCAGCAAAGCTGAAGAAATTGATTACCAGCACGCCTATACTTTTTATCTGCAATCTCCAAAATTGGAATTAGAGCAGGTTAATACAGCAAAGGCTATTGGCATGATGCAAACCTTTATTAACACACATCCTGGTTCTCCAAAAATAAAAGATGCCACTGAAGTAATTGATAAAAGCAGAGCCAAGCTTGAGGCAAAAGAATTTAGAAATGCTGACTTATATTTTAAAGTACAACAATACCGGGCAGCAGGTATTGCCTTTAATGATCTGTTGAATAATTATCCGGAGTCTGCAAAAGGAGATGAATATAAGCTTATGATAGTAAAAGCTTATTATCAATTTGCAAAGCTAAGTGTGAGTGAAAAGCAATTGGAACGCTATGAAAAAGTAATTGAAGAATATAATGATTTTGTGGATCGTTATCCTGAAAGCAAATTGCTGAAGGATGCAGAATCTTATCAAAAATTAAGTTTAAATAATATTAAAGCAATACAAAATGAGCAAGCTACGTCGTCAACAGAACGCTAATACCAGCAATGTTGTTGAAACAAAAAATCTTACAGATGTAAAGGCTAAAACCGGCAACCTTTATGAATCTATTGCAGTTATTGCAAAACGTGCCAATCAAATCAACATTTCTTTGAAAGAAGAATTGCATAATAAGCTGGAAGAATTTGCCAGCCATACAGATAGCCTGGAAGAAATTCATGAAAACAAAGAGCAGATCGAAATTTCAAAAGCGTATGAGCGCATGCCAAATCCAGCTTTATTAGCAACCACTGAATTTATGGAAGACAAAGTTTACTACCGCAAGAATGAAGATGATTTGTTTAGCTAATAAGCAAACTGGTAATATTTACCACTTCATTTACTAAAGAACATATAATTTTAGCGACCTTTTGGTCGCTTTTTATTTATGCTGACAGGTAAAAAAATTTTACTCGGAATTACAGGCAGTATCGCTGCTTATAAATCTATAGTTCTGCTGCGGTTACTTATAAAAGCAGGCGCTGAAGTAAAAGTTATACTTACACCATCTGCCGCAAACTTTGTTTCACCACTCACTTTATCTACGCTTTCAAAAAATCAAGTCTTATCCGATCTTTACGAAGAAAATTCATGGGCTAACCATGTAATGTTAGGCAGATGGGCAGATGTTTTTATTATAGCGCCCGCAAGTTGTAATACTATTTCCAAGATGGCGTGCGGCCAGTGTGATAACCTTTTATTGGCAGTATATTTATCTGCCACCTGCCCGGTAATATTAGCGCCTGCAATGGATGAAGATATGTGGAAACATCCTTCAATAATAGATAACCTCAATCGGTTAAAGACATTTGGTAACGAGATAATTCCGGTAACAAATGGTGAACTGGCAAGTGGTTTATTTGGTGACGGAAGAATGGCAGAACCCGAAGTTCTTTTACAACATCTTGAAAATGCTTTAAGAAAAACTCAGGAATTAAAAGGTATTAATGCATTGGTAACTGCAGGGCCAACGCAGGAAAATTTAGATCCTGTCAGATATATCAGTAACCGGTCTTCAGGAAAAATGGGTATTTTAATAGCACTGGAATTACAAAGCCGTGGGGCTAATGTTCAACTTGTATTAGGGCCTTCTACAATAGAGGTTAAGGCTGGCATAGTGGTAACAAATGTAGTTACCGCTGAAGATATGTATAAAGCATGTGAGCCACTTATTAATGATGCATCAATAATAGTTATGGCTGCAGCAGTTGCTGATTATGCTCCTGAAATTAGCGCATCTCAAAAGATTAAAAAAAGCGAAGATGTTACTACTCTAAATCTAAAGCAAACAAAAGATATTTTAAAAACTGCAGGAACTTTAAAAACTGATCAGCAAGTTTTAGTTGGCTTTGCATTGGAAACGGAGAATGAAAAGGCTAATGCGTTAAAAAAGTTATCTTCAAAAAATGCAGATATGATAGTGCTTAATTCATTAAACGAGGAAAAAGCCGGTTTTGAAAAGCATACAAATACCATTACAATTTTCGATAAAAAGGGTAGTGAATTTCATTTTGATAACAAACCAAAATCTGAAGTGGCTAAAGATATTGTTAATTGCATAATACAATACAGGCATGAATAAATTAGTAGTTACGGTCATTCTTATTATAGTTTCTTTAAAGAGTTTTAGCCAGGAGCTTAGGGCAAGAGTAAGCGTGATAAGCAATCGCATTTCAACAAGCGTTGATAAAAAAGTTTTCCTTACACTTCAAAATTCACTCAATGATTTTATAAATAACAGGAAGTGGACCACTGACAATTTTACAAGCGCCGAAAAAATTGATTGCAGTTTCTTATTCAATCTGGAAGAAGGCGGAGATGCAAATGTTTACAAGGCATCTTTAACTATACAAGCCGGCAGACCCGTATTTAATGCTTCTTACCAATCTCCCATAATGAATTTCCAGGATAATGAAATTACTTTCAGGTACCTGGAATATCAACAGCTTGAATATAATGAAAACCGGGTAACTGGAACAGACCCATTGGCCTCAAACTTAACGGCTGTTATTGCTTATTACATAAATATTATTCTCGGGCTGGATTATGATTCTTTCGGGCAAAGAGGAGGTGATGGTTATTTTAAAAAGGCGCAAAATATTATAAATAATTCTCCCGATGGACGTGGCATAACCGGTTGGAAGGCTTTTGATGGTGTTAGAAATCGTTATTGGCTAACAGAAAATTTATTAAACAGCAGGTATACTATTATGCATGATGTGTATTATAATTATTACAGGCTTGGGTTAGATGCAATGTACGATGATGAAAATAATGCAAGAGAAGAAATACTCAATGTATTAAGCATGCTGAACACTTATAATGTTGAAAATCCAAATACAATGATTCTTCAGTTTTTCTTTCAGGGTAAAGATGATGAGCTGGTAAAAATATTTTCCAAAGCCTCACCTGCAGATCGCTTAAAGGCTTCAGAATTTTTGCAGAAAATGGATATTTCAAATTCAGCAAAATATAAAGCAGGCTTGAAATGATAAGACGTTGGTTTATTGGTGTTGTGTGTATTTTACTAACATCCTGCGGTAAAAAAAATAATATGCCAAAAGATATTATTTCACCCGCTAAAATGCAGCTTGTTTTTTGGGATATGCTAAGGGCTGATATACTTGCAGAAGAAATCGTAAAAAAAGATTCTACAAAAAACATAAAATTTGAAAGCCGGCGTTTGAACGAACAGCTTTACCAGGTGCATCATATTTCTGAATCTGATTTTAAAAAAAGTATTGCGTTTTATGAACAAAGGCCTGAATTATTGCGAACAATTTTCGATAGTTTAAATGCCATACAAACGAGAAAAAACAGTAGCAAGCCTGGCTATCTTAAAGATCATCATCCTGTAAATACATTTCCTTTCGATAAAAATCCCCGATGAATAAAGTATTTAATTCTGCTGAAGAAGCTTTGTTTGATGTGATGAATGATATGACTCTGATGCTTGGGGGATTTGGCTTATGCGGCATTCCCGAAAATTGCATCAAAGCCTTGGTGAATAAGAAGATCGTAAACCTTACCTGCATCTCTAACAATGCAGGCGTAGATGACTTTGGTATTGGATTACTACTTAAGCAAAAGCAGGTAAAAAAAATGATTGCGTCTTATGTGGGAGAAAATGCAGAATTTGAAAGGCAGCTATTATCGGGGGAATTGTTGGTTGATTTAATTCCGCAGGGAACATTAGCCACAAGATGTATGGCAGCAGGCTATGGCATGCCTGCAATATACACACCGGCCGGCGTTGGTACCGAAGTGGCATCTGGAAAAGAATCAAGACTATTTAATGGTAAAGAATATTTGCTGGAATACGCCTTTGATGCAGATTTCGCTTTTGTTAAAGCATGGAAAGGGGATACGGCCGGAAACCTTGTTTATAAAGAAACCGCCCGCAATTTTAATCCATTAATGGCGATGGCAGGTAGGATAACTGTAGCTGAGGTGGAAGAACTTGTAGAGCCGGGTATATTAAATCCTGACCATATACATACACCTGGTATTTATGTCCACCGTATTTTCAGGGGATTTGATTATGAGAAGAGGATTGAACAACGGACTGTTCGTAAAAGAATATAGATTTAATAAATATGCTTTCGAAAAATCAAATAGCGCAGCGGATTGCAAAGGAACTGCAGGACGGATTTTATGTAAATCTCGGTATAGGTATACCCACACTGGTTGCCAACTTTATTCCCACTGGTATGCACGTAACCTTGCAATCTGAAAATGGTTTACTTGGCATGGGGCCTTTTCCTTTTGAAGGTGAAGAAGATCCCGATTTAATAAACGCGGGCAAGCAGACTATTACAGCTCTTAACGGATCATCCTTTTTTGATAGTGCCATGAGTTTTGGAATGATAAGAGCAGGCAAAGTAGACTTAACAGTGCTTGGGGCTATGGAGGTGAGTGAAAATGGAGATATTGCCAATTGGAAAATTCCGGGCAAAGTAGTAAAGGGCATGGGTGGTGCAATGGATCTCGTTGCTAGTGCTAAAAATATTATTGTTGCCATGATGCATACCAGTCCTTCAGGCGAATCGAAGCTTTTGCGAAAATGTACTTTGCCTTTAACCGGCTTGAAATGTGTAAAAAAAATTGTTACAGATTTGGCAGTGTTAGAAATAAAAAAAGAAGGGTTTTATTTACTTGAAAGAGCACCTGGTGTTTCGGTGGAGGAAATCCAAAGTAAAACGAAGGGCAAATTATTTGTTGAAGGCGAAATCCCCGAGATAACGTTCAATTAATCTATCAAAGAATTTTTCATGGAATAAAACACCAGGCCTACCGAATTTTTTACGCCAAATCTTTCCATTAACCGATCCTTTATTGCTTCAACGGTTCTGGCACTTATATCCATTTTCTGTGCAATTTCCTGGGCTGTATATTCCATGCAAACCAGTGTAAGTACTTCCTTTTCTCTTTCACTAATTACAATTTCGCTGTTGAGGTTTGGATTAAATTTTTGCTTGCTGTAATTTTTTTTGATAAGAATTTTGTTAACAAAATTATTCAGGTAAAAACCTGTTCTCATCACATCTGAAATAGCTTTTTTAATTTCAGCAGGGTCTGTACTTTTTAAGAGATAACCATTTGCGCCACTATCCATCAAATGGCCTACAAAACGCTCATCTTCATACATGGTTAAGATAATAATTCGTATGCCGGGAAAATTCTTATTAACATACTTCGTAGTTTCAATACCGTCTTTGATGGGCATTTTTAAATCCATCAAAATAACGTCAGGCACACTTTCAGCGAGGCCATCTATTAAATCCTGCCCGTTATCTGCCTCCTGTACAAACTTAATATTAGTATATTGTCTTAAAGAGAGGATCACGCCCTTTCTAAATATTTTGTGATCGTCAGCAATAGCAACTTTTACCAATTCCATGTTAGAGGATATTGAATTAAAGATATTAAAGTTTAATAATTAAGATTTTAAAATCTTGCATCAGGCCGCTTCTTCTCTTGGCACATCAATAGTAACCTTATAATAGGTATGAGAGCTATCTATCTCAAAAAATATTCTCCCATTAAGCACCTTTACACGGCTCTGAATATTTTTTAAGCCAAGGCCACGGCTATTTTGATTTAATTTTTCAAATTCTTTTTGTACTATACCCTGCCCATCATGATGAATTCTAAAATATAATTTATTGCCGTTTGAGTTTTGTGTAAGATGTATAAATCCTGAATTGCTATGTTTTAAGATGTTGGCTACTAATTCCTGTAGTATTCTGAAGACGAGTAATTCCTGTTCCAGTTTTAACCGCTGCCTGTAATCATGAAACCTTGCACTGGCATTTAGCGAGCCTGAGCCATTTATTTTTTGAAAAAGATCAGTCATAGCAGACTCGAGGCCGAAATTTTTTAAAGTGGGCGGCATCAGGCTGTGAGAAATATTCCTGATCAATTGAATGGCGTCATCAATGATTTGTTTTGCATTGTAAATAGATTGCAGTTGAACTGCAGGCTCCTGGTGAATTAAATTCTCATTCAAATATAGCCTTGCTGTGGCTAGTAAGGGGCCGGCATCATCATGTAAATCTGCAGCTATGCGCTGGCGTTCTTCTTCCTGAAAGCGTATTGAAGCTTTTAATAACATTTGCTGGCGTTCATCTTCCAGCTTTTTCATCTGGGCCTGGTAACGGATTATTTTTCTCTGGTGAAAAATTACAAAAACAACAATGCCAATTGCCATAACAAACATGGCGAGAGTACCAAAAAATAATACGGAATCAACACCCCCTTTTGAGCCTGTGTCTACTTGTAGAAAATACATTACGTTAGTGGCGGTTAGTTTAATTTTTTTTGAGACTGAAAGTTATTCCAATCTTCCTTTAAAAATTCATCAGGATCGTTGGATACATTAAGTGGAGGTGGCGCCATTGTCATTGCAACGCATAGCAAGATATTCTTAATTATTATAAAAGAGGAATTTATAATTTCATAATTGTTCTGGAATGATTTTTCATGTATTTGATTTTGAGCAAGAAGATATAAAAAGAAGGTGCCGGCTATATAAATTAGAAAGGCAATAACTATCCAGAAAGTCTGGGTCGTGTACAATAAAAAACTGTCTGTTTTTTTTAGTTGGTCGTAAAAAAAATATATACAGAGTGTAATTGTAAACACACCTTTTATACCGTCAAGTGGAGATGTGAAAGCGTCGGACGATGTTGTTGCAAAACTCACCACAGCCATAATAGCAAACAAAATAAATGTGCTGGCTAAAAGCTTATTAAATCTATTGTTTTTAATAGCGTAACTTATAAGATAACAAAAGCAGCCGAACTCTATCACTGTAAAAATGCTATACAAAGCATAAACAGATGAATTCTTGCTTCTTTCAATTATAATTAAGTAAAAAGCCAGTGCATCGGTTAAAATACAATAAAGTGTATAAAAAAAAATTACCCTTAATTCTCTGGAATCATTTTTCTTACGAAAAATAAAATAGAAAATGAAGGGTAATAAAAGAGTGATACTCGCCAGATATGGTAAAACAGATAATATTTGGAAATGATTTGTTCCAAATATAATCAGTTACTACTGAAATCAGGAATTAAGCATCAAAAATAGTACGGGTAGCTTCGTCAACTTCTGTAGACTTGATGATCCAAACTCTGTCAGCAACAATAGCATCTTGTTTAACGATGTCGCCTGTTGAAGTTACTGCAGAATATTCGATGATGTCTTTACCATCAGCATCAACACCTGTGTAAACAAGATGTTCTTCATTTAACTTGGTAAGGCATTTGCGGAAGTTAATTCCGGCACAACCTGGTTGAGATAAAATCTGGTTGATGATGTTTTTGCCAATGTAATACCCTTGAGTTGCTTCAGGGTTGGCAGTACGAAAAGAAGTGATCATTTGTTCGCCTTCGGCTAAACCAATGTCTTCACCTACTTCTGAAAGA
The DNA here is from genome assembly GCA_031365305.1 of Chitinophagaceae bacterium. Lineage (GTDB taxonomy): Bacteria > Bacteroidota > Bacteroidia > Chitinophagales > Chitinophagaceae > Ginsengibacter. Next base: position 3,437 of record JANLXV010000424.1, on the reverse strand, counting down.
TTCCGGGTTGCAATTTTTGTCTGAGTCATAGCTGTAAAGTTTTGTAAAGTTTTTAAATACGTTAGAGTTATTGAGAATGCTAACTTCACTCAAAAACTTATTTGCAACAACAGGTAGTTATACTATCAAAAAAGGTATATTTGCTGAAATGCACTACCACGTTGGATTACAGCGGAAAACTACTTGGGAAAAAAATAAAATTGGGGTAAATCTACTATACAAAAATAGTAAAATTACTATTCAGCTTAAAACCATCTGAACGAGTAATTTTACTATAGTGAGAATTTCTGGATATTATGCCAGTTAAATAAGTGGTTGGATTTAAAACGGGCTTATGAAAGAAAATTGCAATTCTTGTTCAAAAAAAACTTCTTCAGATACAAAGAATATAGCATTACCAGCGGTTTACATTCAAAATGATAATTAAGCCGCCTTTCTTAAAGTTAGGATATTGATTAAAAGACAGTACATGCAAAACCGCCGATTTTCAGGGAAGTAATTTTATCATGGAGATTAGTAAAATCTCTATGACTTATGCTTTTTGCGCAGATTATAGGTATCGTAAAATTACTATTATCGAAAAAAGCACATGACCATGATTGTAGAAACACCATTATTAAAAATGTATATCTACATAATACTGATGCGTATTTCCCGTTATAAATGTTGAAAAATCACTCTAACCAATACTTATGCCTACTGATAAATTGATAAAAATTGCAATCGCCGACGATCACCAGATTTTTCGTGATGGAATTAAAATGGCATTATCGGGTAAGACAGATTTAAAAATGTTATGGGAGGCAGAGGACGGTAGGGATCTTATGCATAAAATATCAATTAAAAAACCAGATGTGCTTTTAATGGATATTAGAATGCCGGAAATTGATGGCATTAATGCTATAGAAATGCTTAGAAAAGAATATGACGAGGTGAAAATTATTATACTTACCATGTACGATGACCAGCAAATGATTAGCAAAATGATGGAAATGGGCGCTAATGCTTATTTAACTAAAACTACAGAGCCGGAAGAAATATATGAAGCAATTTTAAGTTGCATGAATGATGATTTTTATTTCAATTCATTGGTAAACAATGCGGTTATGGGTAAACTGATGCAAAAAAAGAATGTACGGCAGCAATATGGAAATTCCATACCTATAAGTTTTAATGAGAAAGAAATAAAAATTTTACAATTGTTAGCCGAGGATAAAACCACAGAAGAAATTTCAAAAACTATTTTTTTAAGCCCTAGAACTATTGAAACAATTCGGCAGAATATGAAAAGCAAAGTTGGTGCTAAAACAATTGCTGGCTTAATTATGTATGGAATGAGAAATAAACTTATTGATTAAATACGTTCATCATTTAATAAAAGAGATGATGACCATCAAATTAAAAACTTTAAAGTAAATATTACATGGCATACAAGTAAAATTACTATACACAATAAATAGTATTTCCACTGTAAGAATTCCTAAAAAGAAATGCCAATTTTATATGCTTAAAATCCACTAACCCTGAAAACCAGAAAATTTTCCCTTTATGCCCAGCAATATTGAAAATGGACACGTAGTAAATGTAATTATAGCCGATGATCATGTGCTTTATCGGGCAGGAGTAAAAACTGCGTTATCTTCAAAAAAAGATATTAAGGTTATTGCTGAAGCCGATAATGGATCGCATTTGTTGATGCTTTTAAAAGCCATTCAGCCCGACGTAATTTTACTCGACATCCAAATGCCTATTATGGATGGCATAGCCACACTTGCAGAAGTTAAAAAACTCTATCCCAAAATTAAGATCATCATGCTTACTATGATGGATGACCATAGCATGATTACAAAGCTTATGGAACTTGGGGCCAATAGTTATCTTACGAAAACTTCTGATTCTGAAATTATTTACGAAGCTATTATCACATGTCATGAACAAGAATATTACTTTAATTCTCTTACCAATAAAGCTCTATTGAATAATCTCAGGCAAAAGAACCCGGTATTACCGGCGAAATTGATGCCTGAAGAAGCCAGGCTGAGCGAAAAAGAAATTACTGTGCTCAGGCTGATGTGCGAAGAAAAAAGTACGAGGGAAATTGCCGAAGCAGTTGAGCTTAGCCCACGCACAGTTGAAGCTATTAGAGATAAACTTAAAACCAAGACAGGCTCCAAAAGTACTGCCGGCCTTATTATGTACGCAGTTAAGCATAAATTGCTTGACCAGGATATGACAGAATAATCATCTTTATCTGATTCATAAATTTACATTTGCTCATTCTTTATTTGAATGAGCATTTTTTTTAATTACAATGGGGAATTATACGGCGATAAGCATCCTGTTTTATCACCCGATAATCGTTCTTTTAAATTTGGAGATGGCATTTTTGAAACTATAAAACTTCAAAATGAAAACTTGCTTTTTAAAACTGATCATTTTGAAAGGTTATTTCAGGGCTTAAAAACTTTAGGGTTTAAGTATAGTGATTCTACAACTTTTGAATATTTTGAAAGCCAGATAAAGACCTTAGTAAAAAAAAATCAGCACGAAAAGTTAGCCCGCATACGTCTTATGCTTTTTAGAAAAGATGGCGATCTTATAAATCCTGATACCTCTGATCCGGATTTCATTATCCAAAGCTGGCCATTAACTCAACAGGCCCAGGTCAATAATTTTAGCGTTAGCCTGCTTATTGATATTTTCAAAAGCTGCGATAAACTTTCCAACCTGAAAACAAATAATTTTTTGCCATACATTATGGCCATTATCCAGGCTAAAGAGTCAGGTTGCAACGAATGTATTATCCTCAATAATCATGGAAGAATTTGCGACGCAAGCCGTGGAAACATCTTTATAATTATTAACGGACATATTTATACGCCACCATTATCTGAAGGCTGTATTGCAGGCGTGATGAGAAAAAATTTGCTGACTCTGTTAAAAAATAAAACATATAAAGTAGTTGAAAAACCACTTTATACTGAAGACCTGTTATCAGCTCACGAAATGTTTACTACCAATGTAATTGCGGGCATTCAACCTGTATCAAAATTCCTGGATAAATCTTTTACGATGTCTCAAACTCTTGAATTAAGAAGTCTTGCAGAGTCAACCTTTTTAAAACCTGGCTGTTAATTTTTAAAACTGTACATGCAACAGGTAAATATTTTTTGGTTTAGAAGAGACTTAAGGTTGAACGATAACGCTGGCTTATATTATGCACTTAAGAGCAAACTACCTATAGTGCCTATTTTTATTTTTGATAAAATTATACTTGATGACCTTGAAAATAAACATGATGCCAGGGTCTGTTTTATTTATGATGAGATTAAAAATCTTCATACTCAATTAGAAAAAATTGGTAGTACGCCTGAAGTTTTTTATGGAAGCCCGGAAGATATATTTAAAACACTTCTCGAAAAATATCAGATAGCAAA